>JAVRPX010000176.1:0-2817 GCA_032161985.1 Mycobacterium sp. | reverse complement strand
AGCAGGGTGACGATCCGGTCGGCCTCGCCGAGTTTGTGCTGGCGCAGCACGACCGCTCGGTCCCGGTATAGCCGCATTAAGAAAGTCTCTCACCGTGATCTGACAGTTGTTGGGACGCAGCGCCGATATTCTCGTAAGTGATGGTCGATTCTTCTGGAAATCAGGCGCGATTTCCCACGATCACCAATCAGCTTTATCAGCTCGCCGCTGGCACCGTCACGTCGGGGCAACTGGTACGGCGATCTCTTGATGCCATCGAAGCGAGCCAGTCGACGCTCAACGCGTTCCGCGTGGTGCTGAGGAAACAGGCGCTGGCCGACGCGGCCAAGGCGGACCGCAAACGTGCGGCGGGCGAACAACTTCCGTTGCTCGGTATCCCGATCGCGGTCAAGGACGACGTCGACGTCGCGGGCGTGCCCACCCGGTTCGGCGCTGACGGACGCATCCGGGAGGCCCGCCAGGACGCCGAGGTGGTGCGCCGGCTGCGGGCCGCAGGCGCGGTCATCGTCGGCAAGACCAACACCTGTGAGTTGGGGCAATGGCCGTTCACAAGCGGCCCGGCGTTCGGCCACACCCGCAACCCGTGGTCGCGCGAACACACGCCGGGTGGGTCGTCGGGCGGCAGCGCGGCGGCCGTGGCGGCCGGATTGGTGGCGGCTGCCATCGGCTCGGACGGCGCGGGCAGTGTGCGGATTCCCGCGGCGTGGACGCATCTGGTCGGCATCAAACCGCAGCGGGGACGGATCTCCACCTGGCCGCTGCCCGAGGCATTCAACGGAATCACCGTCAACGGCGTCCTCGCCCGAACGGTGACCGATGCCGCGCTGGTGCTCGACGCGGCGTCGGGCAACGTACCAGGCGACCTGCATCAACCGCCGCCGGTGCGGGTATCCGATTACGTCGCACAGGCTCCCGGCCCGCTGAAGATCGCGATGTCGACGAAGTTCCCGTTCACGTTCTTCCGGGCCAAGCTGCACCCCGAGATCCGGGCGGCCATGGAGACCGTCGCGGGTCAGCTCGAGCAGCTCGGGCACACCATGGTGGCGGACGACCCGGACTACAACCGGCGGATGTCGTGGAACTTCCTCTCCCGGTCGACGTCGGGGCTTCTCGATTGGGTGGACCGCCTCGGCCCGGATGTCACCCTCGACAAGCGCACGATGGCCAATACCCGCACGGGCTGGATGCTGTCGCAGAACACGCTGCGCAAGGCCCGCGCCCGCGAGGCCGCATCGCAGCGCCGGATCGGATGGATTTTCAATCTCGTTGACGTTGTGCTGGCGCCGACGACCGCGCTGCCTCCTCCGAGGGTGAACAGCTTCGACCACCGCGGCGGGCTGTCGACCGACCGCGCGATGATCCGCGCGTGCCCGGTTACCTGGCCGTGGAACCTGCTGGGCTGGCCGTCGATCAATGTGCCCGCCGGGTTCACCTACGGCGGGCTGCCGATCGGCGTTCAGCTGATGGGCCCGGCAAACAGCGAGCCGTTGCTGATCTCGTTGGCCGCCGAGCTGGAAGCGCTCAACGGCTGGGTACTGCGGCAGCCCGACGTCTGGTGGAACGGTGCCGACCACGCGCCAACGCCGGAGCTGGTCTCCGAGGCAGCGATGGACAATCTCGCCGCTGAGCAGCCGGTAACCGGCGAGGTCGCGTAGTGTCCCGCACGTGACAGTCAGCGATCCGGCACGCCCTGGGATACGTCTGGGCACCCGCGCGCTACCCGTCCTCGCCGTTGTCGGCGCGACGATCGCGGGCATGCCCGCCGCCAACGCCGACAACAAGCGGCTCAACGACGGGGTCATCGCGAACGTCTACACCGTTCAACATCAGGCCGGCTGTACCAACGATGTGACGAAAAGTCCGCAGTTGCAGCTGGCCGCGGAGTGGCACGCCAACGACGTGCTCAACAACCGCGCACTCGACGCCGACATCGGCTCCGACGGGACGACGGCGCAGGACCGTGCCAACGCCGCCGGGTTCAGAGGTGTCGTCGCCGAGACCGTCGCGATCAACCCCGCGCTGGCGATCAGCGGCATCGACATCATCAACCAGTGGTACTACCGCCCGGATTACATGGCGATCATGTCGAACTGCGCCAATACAAAGATGGGCGTGTGGTCGCTGAACAGCCTGGACCGCAGCGTCGTCGTCGCGGTCTACGGCCAACCAGGCTGACGCTGCGTCGAGACTGTAGTTATTGCGTCAAAGTGGACTGCACGATAACTACAGTCTCGGCGGTTAGAAGCCCAATCGCCCAAGCTGTTTCGGGTCACGCTGCCAGTTCTTGGCGATCTTGACGCGCAGGTCGAGGTATACCTTTGTGCCTAGCAGCTTCTCGATCTGGGTGCGCGCGGCGGTGCCCACCTCGCGCAGCCTGGCACCGCCCTTGCCGATCACGATGCCCTTCTGGCTGTCGCGCTCGACGTAGAGGATGGCGTGCACATCAACGAGCGGGTTGAGATCGTCACGGCCCTCGCGTGGGCTGACCTCCTCGATGACGACGGCCAGCGAGTGCGGCAGCTCGTCGCGCACGCCTTCGAGCGCGGCCTCGCGGATCAGCTCGGCCATCAGTACTTCCTCGGGTTCGTCGGTGAGCTCCCCGTCGGGGTAGAACGCCGGACCTGGCGGCAGCTGGGCGACGAGCACATTGGTCAAGACGTCGAGATTCTCACCCGTGGTCGCGGACACCGGAACGATCTCGGTGTCCGGGCCGACGAGCTCGCTGACGGCGAGCAGCTGAGCGGCGACCCGGTCCCTCGACACCTTGTCGGTCTTTGTCACGAGGGCCACAAGCGTGGTGTTCGGCGCGATCGTGCG
>JAVRPX010000175.1:0-6433 GCA_032161985.1 Mycobacterium sp. | reverse complement strand
ACCGGCCCGGTCTCGTCGACGAGCTCGGCACGCTGACGTGGCGCGAAATCGACCAGCGCGCTGATGCATTCGCCGCCGCACTGCAGTCGCTGCCTTCACCCAGCAAGGTCATCGGCATCATGGCGCGTAACCACCGCGGCTTCGTCGAGGCGCTGATCGCCGCGAACCGCATAGGTGCCGACGTGCTGCTGCTGAACACGTCATTCGCCGGGCCCGCGCTGGCCGAGGTCGTGCAGCGGGAAAACGTCGATGCCGTCATCTACGACGAAGAGTTCACGGCCACGGCCGACCGCGCGCTGGCCGACAACCCGGACGCGACGCGGATCATCGCCTGGACCGACGGGCCGCAGGGTGGCCTGACCGTCGAGATGATGATCGGAGAAAACGCCGGCCGCAGGCCGCAGCGCGCGAGCACCAAGTCCAAAGTCATTCTGCTCACCTCCGGTACCACTGGAAGTCCCAAGGGCGCCAAGCACTCCGGTGGTGCCGACGGCGGCCCTGGCATCCTCAAGGCGATTCTGGATCGCACCCCGTGGCGCGCCGAGGAGCCAGTCGTGGTCGTGGCGCCGATGTTTCATGCGTGGGGTTTCTCGCAGCTCGTGTTCGCGGCGTCGCTGGCGTGCACGGTCGTCACCCGCCGCAAGTTCGACCCGGAGGCCACCCTCGAGCTGATCGACCGCCACCGCGCCACCGGGCTGTGCGTCGTGCCTGTGATGTTCGACCGGATCATGGAACTACCCGAGGAGGTGCGCAACAAGTACAGCGTCCGGTCGCTGCGGTTCGCCGCTGCGTCGGGTTCACGCATGCGCCCCGACGTTGTCATCAAATTCATGGATCAGTTCGGCGACGTCATCTACAACAACTACAACGCCACCGAGGCAGGCATGATCGCCACGGCGACACCACAAGACCTTCGGGCCGCGCCCGACACCGCGGGAAGGCCGGCGGGTGGCACCGAAATCCGCATTCTGGCCCAGGATTTCACCGAAATGCCCACTGGCGAAGTCGGTGGCATCTATGTGCGCAACTCCACCCAGTTCGACGGCTACACGTCGGGCAAGACCAAGGACTTCCACGAGGGCTTCATGTCGTCCGGCGATGTCGGCCGCTTCGACGACGCCGGCCGGCTGTTCGTCGTCGGCCGCGACGACGAGATGATCGTGTCCGGTGGTGAGAACGTCTATCCCATCGAGGTGGAGAAGACGCTGGCAGCTCACCCGGACATAGCGGAGGCATCGGTGATCGGCGTAGACGACGAACAGTTCGGACAGCGGCTCGCCGCGTTCGTGGTCTTGAATGACGGCGCGTCGGCTACCCCGGACCTACTCAAGCAACACGTCCGAGAGAACCTGGCGAATTACAAAGTGCCCCGCGATATCACGGTTCTCGATGAACTACCTCGCGGCAGCACCGGCAAGATCGTGCGCCGCGAATTGCAGGACCGCGCCGCCCGTGCGTAGGCGCTGGCCGCTGCTGCGCGCCTCAGCAGAGCTGCTCAACGCTGCAAACGGCGTGCGCCCACTGGGCCGCGAGGGGTACATCACGTTGCCCGCGTTCGCGTTCGGCTGGCCCACCACCGAAATGTCGATGTTGTATCTCACCGGGTCGGTACTCGACGCAGTGCGCCGTGGTCTGCGCGGCGACTTCCGCGGGGCCCGAGGCCGAATCGCCCTGGTGCTCACCGCAATCGCTTGGGCGCTGCTGTGGCTGATCCAACGCCGCAACGTCGCGTCGAAGCCACACTTCGAAGAGCCGCTTCGCGAGGCGCTTGGCGACGACTACGAGAAGGTTGCCGCGCAGTCGCAGCCGGCAAGGCGCCGCAGGATGATCGGCGTGTGGCCTAACGAGTTGGTCCGCCGCCGTTACGTCGAGAAGGCGGACATCGTTCAATACGGGCCGCACCCCAAGGTCAACCTCGCCGATATCTGGCGGCGCCGCGACCTGCCCCGCGACGGAAGGGCGCCAGTACTGCTGCAGGTGCCCGGTGGCGCATGGGCTATCGGTATGCGACGGCCGCAGGCGTACCCACTGCTGAGCCACATGGCCGACCGTGGCTGGGTCTGCGTGTCGATCGACTACCGCGTCAGCCCCAAGAACACCTGGCCCGACCACATCGTCGACGTCAAGCGCGCGCTGGCCTGGATCAAGGAGAACATCGCCGACTACGGCGGCGACCCCGACTTCGTCGCGATCACCGGTGGCTCGGCTGGCGGGCACTTGTGCTCGCTTGCCGCGCTGACCCCAGACGACCCACAGTGGCAACCGGGCTTCGAGGACGCCGACACCTCGGTGGTGGCGGCCGTTCCAATCTACGGCCGCTACGACTGGGTTTCCACCAAGGGGGACGGCCGCAAGGAGTTCATCGCGTTCCTGCAGAAGTTCGTGGTCAAGAAGCCGTTCGCCGAGCACAGGCGGGTGTACGAAGACGCGTCATCGACCAAGCGGATACGTCCCGATGCGCCACCGTTTTTCATCCTGCACGGCCAGGACGACTCGATCATCCCCGTCCGCGAGGGCCGCGAGTTCGCGGAGGCGCTCCGCGACGTCTCGACATCGACCGTCGCGTACGCCGAGATCCCGCACGCCCAGCACGCATTCGATTTCTACTACGGGTCGCCGCGCGCACACTACACCGCTCAAGCGGTCGAGCAGTTCCTGTCCTGGGTACACGCCAAACAGCAGGCTACGGCGCCATAGCGGATTCGACGACCGTCAGCTCCTCGGAAAGCCCTGCGGCGTGCCGGATTTCGACGAATGCGTCGACCATCGCGTCGGTCAGCTCGTGCGGATCCAACAGGGTGGCACCGTCGCAGAGCACTGAGATGTTGAGCTGATCGACGTAGCTCCAGACCGTGATATTCAGACCGCTGCCCGTCGTCAGCGGACCGACCGAGTAGATCTCGGTCACCAGTGCGCCGCCGACGCGCCCGGGCTCTCGCGGGCCGGGCACATTCGAGATCGGAATGTTCAGCACCTTGTTCTGGCCGTCCTTATCCGCGAGCCAGTGGAACAGCCGCTCGGCGGGAGCGGGTGGAAAATACGCCGACCAGCGGCTGACCAGTTCCGGGCCCATGAGGTGGTGTGTCTCCTTGGCGTCCACCGCGGCGTCGTGCACGGCTTGCACCCGCTCCAGTGGATCGTCGAGTTCGATGGGCACCACCATCATGACGCCGGAGAATCGATTGCCTGAGATTCGCTCTCTGGAGAAGTCGAAACTCACTGGGACGGAAGCCAATAGCGGGTGGTCGGCGTGGCCGTCGTACTTGAGCGATAGCTGGCGCAACGCCCCCGCCGAGATCGCGAGGACCATATCGTTGATCGTGACGCCGAGATGCTTGCCGGTTTCCTTCACATCGGCAAGGGCGAGCGTGACGGTGGCGAACTTACGTTGCGCGTCGACGCGGTGGTTCATGAACGACGGCGGGGGGGTGAACGGCCGGGTCAGCTCGGGAGACAGCTTCTTCGAACTCTTGCGTACCCGCTGCACACCCTGGGCGGTATAGCGCATCACGCCGGGCAGCCTGCCGATCTGGCGTATGTGGTCGGCGAACGCGGTCCGAACCAACTCCGAGCGGCCCGGTGCGGGATCGGTTGCATAAGAGTCGCGATCGGCCTCCGGGCCCGTGTGCGGGTCCATCCCCCGCGCAAGCAGATTCGCCGATGCGACGCCGTCGGCGAGTGCGTGGTGAATCTTGCCAAGTACCGCGATTCTGCCGTTGGCCAGGCCTTCGATGAAGTACATCTCCCACAGCGGCTTGCCGCGGTCGAGCGGGGTGCTTGCGATCCGGCCGACCGCCTCGTCGAGCTGGCGACGGCCGCCTGGGCTGTCCACCCGGCACGCACGGACGTGGTACTCAAGGTCGACTTCGCAGTTCTCCCGCCACATCGGGTGGTGGAACTTGAACGGAATGTTGACAAGTTCGTAACGGAAGGGATCGAGCTTGTACAGCCGGCTGTGGATGACCTGACGGAACTCGTCGATGCCAAACTGCCTGCCCTTCAGCTCGGAGATGTCGATCACCGCCAGCTTGAGGGTGTGCATATGCACCGTCGGCGTCTCGCTGTACAGCAGCACAGCGTCCCACCCGCTCAGCCTCTTCAACAGCTGCCTCCCATACGGGGCAGCTTATATAACCTTCTTGGCCTTGATAAGCGAACGGTTGCGATGAATCTGGTTGAGGAACAGACCGATTGCGGTCGCCATCGACCCGGTGCGGGCGCCGTCGATCATGTCGAACGCGTGACCCGCGCCCGGCAGCTCGACGTAGCTCACCACCGAATGCGACGCCGCGCGCAACCGTTCGACGAAGCTGCGAGCCTGCTCGACCGGGATCACGCTGTCGCCGGTGCCATGGATGACCAGGAACGGCGGTGCGTCGGCGTGCACACGGGCGATCGGCGACGCCTTGCGGAAGATGTCGGGGTGCTTGGCGATCTTCCGCCCGACCACGACCCGCTCGAGGAAGTCAACGAACCGGACCCGCTCCGCCGTGGACTGGTCTTCCCAGTCGTAGCGCCCGTAGATGCCCACCACCGCGTCGACGGAGGTGTCCGAGCCGTCCGGCAATTCGCACTGCATCTCCGGGTCGTTCGCGGTCAGTCCGGCCAGTGCCGACAAGTGTCCGCCGGCCGAACATCCCGCTACCGCAACGAAATTGCGGTCGCCGCCGAACTTGTCGACGTTCGCGCGCGCCCAGGCGATCGCCGTCTTGACGTCGGCGAGGTGCGCAGGCCATTTGTGGTGAGGCGCCACCCGATAGTCGATGGACAGGCACACCCAGCCCCTCTCGGCCAGATGCGACATCAACGCGTAGCCCTGGAGCAGACGGCCGCCGTGCACCCAGGCGCCACCTGGCACGAAAAGCAGCACCGGCGCGGGTTCGGCAGGAAGGTCCTTGCGCCGCCACACGTCAAGCAGCTGGGATGGGCGGGGGCCGTAGCGGACCGATGTCCGGTACACGCTGCGACGGTGCTCGCGCAGCTTCCACAGCGGCGGCGTGCGCTCCGGCGCAGGCCAGTCGATCGCCAAGTCCTTGGCGGGCACGATGCCGCGCAATGCGGCTTCGGCGACGGAGTTGGTGCTGTCCCGCTCCTGGCGCTTCAGTTCGGCGTTACCCGGGCTAACCAAGGACTTCGCCGTGGCGCCGAGAAAATCGGGCAGGTGACGGTAGCCCCAAACGCCCATCGCGGTCGCGGCGCCCAGTGGCTCAAGGTGTTTCCCGACAACGGGCAGGGAAGCGCTCGCGACACTCATCGCGAGCATGTAGTCGGCCGGCCCGGCCTTCAGCAACCACCGTGCGCGTGTCCAAAACGTCGGTCCGGGGTACCGGGTGTCCGGTCGTGCCGTCATTGCGCGACTGTACCCCGCACCGTCGGCGATAAACGACAACATTCGGAACATGTCTACTGAGGACACTTTCAAGATCGTTTGTGACCTGCATCACCGTCCCTGCTGACCGGCGGGCGGGCACGTTAGCTTCATTTGACAACCGTCAACATCCGCCGTTTCGACAGGACTTCCACCGTGAGTAAGTCAGCTCTTGCCATCACCGAGGAACACAACGACCTGGCCGACGCCGCCATCGGACAGCTGAGCCGGCTGGGCAGCCGCGCTGCCGCCCGCGCCACGCTCGAAGACGGGTCCTCCCACCCCGCCGACATCTGGTCGGCGGCCAGCGAGGTCGGGTGGAACGGGCTGGCTATCGCCGAGGAGCATGGCGGTTCGGGCTTCGGCCTTGCCGAACTGGCGGTCGTGCTGGAGGCACAGGGCCGCGAGCTGTGCCCAGGCCCGTTCCTGCCGAGTGTCGCGGCGGCGGTGGTTATCGACCGCTGCGCACCGGATTCTGTTCGTGCGCAACTACTTCCGGGGCTGGCCGACGGCAGCACGGTGGGCGCGCTTGCCCTATCGGGCAGCGTGACGATCGGTTCCGATCTGGTCGTGACCGGCGAGAGCCCTGCCGTGCTTGGCGCGCCGGACGCCGACGTGCTGGTGATCGCCGCAGGTGAGGACGTCGTCATCGTCGACGCGGCGGCCGAGGGTGTCACGATCGCTGCGCTGGACTCGCTGGACACCACCCGCAGCGTCGGGTCGGTCGCGCTGCGCGGCGTGACGGTCGACGAGGACCGGGTGCTTCGCGGCGCGGCACGCAAGGCGTGGACGGTGTTCCGGATCCTCGCGTCGGCCGAGGCGGTGGGCGTCAGCTGGGCGACGCTGGAAATGGCCGTCGAGTACGCCAAGGTGCGCGAGCAGTTCGGCCGCACCATCGGCACGTTCCAGGCCGTCAAGCACCATGCCGCCAACATGCTCGTCAACGCTGAGGAGACCACGGCTGCCTCCTGGGACGCTGCGCGCGCCGACGACCTCGACAGTGCCTGGTTCGCCGCCGCGGTGGCCGCCTCGCACGCGATCCGGACCCAGGTGTTCAACGCGCAG
>JAVRPX010000174.1:0-3651 GCA_032161985.1 Mycobacterium sp. | reverse complement strand
AGCCGCCGCCCGCAGGAGCAGTCGGCGCGCTGTGCCCACCGTAGGGTCCCGCGAAAATCGGTGGCGGTGGATCTCCCGGCAGGGTGGGCACCGCTTCGCCGGGCACCCGAGGAGCGCCCTCCGGTGGTGGCGATGCACCGTCGACTGCGGGTGACGCACCGCCCGGTGGGACGGGGGCAGCAGGTGCCGGCGTGATCGGCATCGTCAGCGGGTCGTAGGTGTAGCGCATGTAATAGGGGTCTCCGGGAGCAGGCTCCAGGGCTGCGCCGGGCTGACCCCAACGGGTACCCAGCATCAACGAGCGCTTGAGCCGCGGAATGGTCAGGTCGATGACCGCGAAGAGATTCATGAAGTCACCAAGCGCCCCGCGGTCGATCACGTTCTGGCTCAACGGGAACACCGTCGCGGTCGCGAGCGCTTGGTCGATTCCGTCTCCCACGTCGGCCAGGGCACGGATTGTGGGGTCGAGGTTGCGTAGATTCGCCACCAGATCGGCCTGGCTGTCGTTGACCAGTCGCGTCGAGGTGTCGCTGAGCGCGCGCAGTTTGTCGAGCGCGGTGGTGATGCGCGGCCGTTCGGCGATCAGCACGTCGAGTGCGGGTGGAATCTTGAGCAGCGCGTCCGAGATGACGTCGCGCTGGTCGGCGAAGGTGCCTGCAAGTCGGTTCAGCGCCTGAGTGGACGTGATCAGGTTGTCCCGTTGCGCATTGAGTACTCCGACGAAATGGTCCAGGCGCGTCAGCAGGTCACGGACGTCGCCCTGCCTTCCGGACAGTACGGCGTTGAAATTGTGGATGATGTCGCCGATCTGGCCAAGGCCGCCGCCGTTAACGACAGCGGCCAACGACGACAGTGTCTGCTCGGTCGAGGGATAGGTCGACGAATCTTGGAGCGGCAGTGTTGCACCCGGGGCAAGCCGCCCGCTGGGTGACTGTCCGACCGGAGGGTCCAGCGCCACGTGCAGGGATCCGAGCAGACTCGTCTGTCCGATGCTGGCCACCGCGTTGGCGGGTACCACGACATCGCGCTCAACCGACACGTCGACGTCGATATGCCAATTCGAGAATGTCATCTTCCTGACACTGCCGACCACGACGTCATCGATCACCACCGGTGAGTTCGATTCCAGCGTACCGATATTGGCGAACTCGGCATGGTAGATCTGGGCGTCGGTTCCGTCGCCGACGGTGCCGGGCAGCGGCAGCGAGTTCAAGCCGTGGAATGCACAGCCGGTGGCCGCCACAACCACGCAGCCAGCCACCGCGATCAGCCGCGTCAACAGCATCGGTGTCCTCTCGATCATGATGGCGGCGGCCCCTCGGCGGGTAACAGCAACTGCGGCAGTGTCTTTGGCGTTGGCGACGGCTCCGGCTCCGCGATCGCGGGCGGCCCGGGTGCCGGCGCTCCTGGGAACAGGGCGGGGGACGGGGCGGCCGGAAAATGATCGGGCGCGGAAGGTCCCGGGGGGAAGGGCGGCGGGACCGCGGCGGGTGCCGGGAACGGGTCGTCCGACGAGCCAGTGTATGCCGACACTGTCGGTGGAATTTCGGCCGGACCTGGTCGCGGGCCTTCACCGCCGGGTGCCAGAGCTGGGTCGCTGTAGAGCACGTTGGCGGGCGACTTCGTCAAGTACGGGTTGATCGGGAATGGAGGGTAATTGAAGTTGGGCAGTCGCAGCGCGGGACCGAGGTACTGCGCGCACAGCTTCGCCGTCTCAGCTGAGGTGGCGTCGGCGACCGCGCCGATTCCGCCGCAGATGAATTGCGTGGGGTCCGCGAAGTTGTTCAAAGCGAATGACCCAACGAAACTTCCGGAGTCGGGGTTGTAGATGTCGTACCCATTGACGATGGCGTTGGGCGCCACGTGCAGGATGTTCTCCAAGTCGGTCTTGTGATCGACGAGATTCTGGGTGACGTTGGCCAAGCGCTGAATCTGTTCGGCGGTTTGGTGGCGGCTACCGCCGATGAAGCGTTGCACGTCGCCGACCGCGCCGGACAGATCCGTCAACGCATCATCCAGTCCGGACCTGTCCTCGTTCAGCACGCTGGTCAACGTGGCGAACCTATCCTGGAAGGCGACGATCTGCTCATTGCTGTCGCGAAGCGCGGTGACGAAGGTACGCAGGTTCTTGATGATGTCGACGAGGTTCCCGCTGCCGTCGGCCAGGATCCGCCCTACCCCCGACAGCTGCGCCAATGTCTGACGCAGCTTGTCGCCGTTGCCGTGCATCGCGTCGGCCGCACTATTGATGAACCGCGACACCGACGTGCCGGTGAGGTCGCTTCGAGGCCCCAAGTCGGTTGCAAGCCGCATCAATTGGGCTTTCACCTCATCCCACTCGACGGGCACAGCGGTCCTGTCGACGGGAATCACCGCACCATCGGGCATGGTCGGACCGCCGGATTCGTAGGCGGGGGCCAGCTGGACATACCGCGCCGCCACAAGACTCTGGGCGACGATCACGGCTTTCGCGTCGGCGGGTATCGGTACACCGTGGTCGACGTCGATCGTCATCCTCGCGTTGGCGCCCGCCGGCTCGATAGCGGCGATGCGGCCGACCTTCACCCCAAGGACACGCACCTCGTCTCCGGGATAGATCCCGGTGGCGCTGACGAAGTACGCGGTGATCCTGGTCGGGCCGAAGTAGGTCTGTCGCACGAGGAAGGCCGCGGCGCCCACCAGCAGGACGGCAAAGACAGCAGCCAGCGCGGTTGCACGCCGCCACCGTCTCATCGCGAACCCCCCGGGATTCCGTTGTAGGGGAACGGGATTTCGGCGCGTGGCCCGGCATTGTCGGGCGGCTGCCCGGCGTTGACGCCACGCCTGAACCCGAACGCGTAGTCGAGGAACGGCTGCAGGAACTGGGCGGGTGACAGGTTCGGTTCATACGCGTTGTAGTAGAAGCCGTTGGCCACCGCCTCGCCCTGAGTGATTTGGTATTTCGCCAGCCCGGGCAGTGCCTTGGCGATGTTGTCGCGGTTCTTCTCCAGCATCGCGGTGACCGAGTTGAGTTTGTCCAGGGCGGGCGCCAGTTCCTTCTCGTTGTCGGCCACCAGCCCGGACAACTGCCGCGCCACCGCTGATGTGCTGGCGATCAGCCCGACAATCGCCTCCCGCCGGTCATTGAGAACCCCGACCAAGTCGTTGGCGTTGAGGATGAGTGTGTTGAGTTGTTGGCTACGTTCCCCCAGCACGCCGGAGACTTGACCGGCGCTCTTCAGCAGCTCTCTCAGGGTGTCGTTGCGGCCGTTGAGCGCGCGCGACAACCGCGAAAGCCCGTCGAATGTCGCGCTCAGCTGTGGTGCAATCTGGTCGATGGTGGCCGACAGGGTGTCCAGGGACTGGTTGATGCTGTCGGTGTCGGTGCTAGCCGTGTTCGTGGTCAGGTCGCTGACCGCCTGGGTCAGCGAGTACGGCGACGACGTTCGGGAAATCGGGATGACATCGGATGGGTTTAGGCTCCCGCTGCCTGCTGACTCCACAACCAGTATGCGTTGGCCAAGGAGGGTCCCGGTGCGGATGTGCGCCGTGCTGTCCGAGCCGAGTCGGATCTTTCCGTCGATACTGAACGTGACGAGGACCTTTCCGTCATCCAATGAAACACCATTTACCGAACCGACTTTCATGCCGGATGTGCGCACTTCGTTGCCC
>JAVRPX010000173.1:0-3304 GCA_032161985.1 Mycobacterium sp. | reverse complement strand
AAGCACGGCGACGACGCAGTCATGGGGATGGCAGGGCTGATCGGCTGGAGCCAGGGACCGTCAAAGGCGCTCGGCCGCTTCGATGTTCGCACACCACCCAAGACGCTGGATGAGATGTACGCATGCGCCACCAACGAGGCCGAACGCACCGCGATCCACGATGTGCTGTTCGGGACGGCGATGGACGCCATCGACCGCTACCTGCCCGATAAGGACAAGCACGCCGTGCTGCGAAGCATGCTCGCCTTCCTCGCCATCAACTCCACCTACCGCGGGCCCTACACCCCGGGCAGCGCAACATGTTTGGCGTTCGCGTTGGCCGTTCCCGACGACACCACGGCGATGATGACGAAACTGGAAGGCGGCATCGGCGCGCTCTGCGATCACCTGCACCAACTGTTCGTCGAGAACGGAGGTGAGATCAGATACCGCGCAAAGGTCGAAAAGATTCTCGTCAACGACGATCGCGTGACCGGTGTGCGTCTGCGCGACGGGTCGGAGATCAGCGCGCCGGTGGTGGTTTCCAACCTGTCGCCTGATCACACTCTGATCGATCTGGTCGGCGCCGAGCACCTGCCCGCCGATCTCGTCACGCGTCTGAGCGGCCGCGACCACAGGGCGTCGTTCGTCCAGATCCACTTCGCGCTCGACGGTCTGCCCGAATTCGCTCCGCCCTACGACTTCCTCAACGAACCCGGCATGCAGGGGTCCATCGGAATCTTCAATTCACCCGAAGAGCAGCAACGCCAATGGGAGGAGTGCAGGCGCGGCATCATCCCCGAAAACCCATCCATGGGGATGCAGATCCCGTCGGTGCACGACCCCGGCATGGCGCCCCCAGGAATGCACGCGGCGAGCGCCTTCGCATACGCGTTACCCGTGGAGGACAGCCGCGACACGCGCCAACTCAAGAACGTGATGGCGGAGAAGGTCATTGACAAGATCACCCGGTTCGCGCCGAACTTCCGCGATATCCAGATGCGCCACATCACGTTCGCGCCGTATCACATGGAGACGATGTTCGCCGCGCCGTCCGGCGACTTCTGCCACGGTCTGCTGCATCCGGATCTGATGGGGCCCAATCGTCCTGGGCCGAAGGGCTTCCTCGACATGCCCATCCCGACCGCGGGGCTCTACCTTGGCGGCGCCGGATGCCATGGGGGGCCAGGGATCACGTTCATTCCCGGCTACAACGCCGGCCATCAGGTGCTCGAGGACGCGTCGAGCTAGCGCGTCAGCCGAGCGACTTCGCGAATCCACTGACGTCGCGCATGCTCGCGGCAAACACGTCTGGCAAGACGCCCGGCAGCAACAGATCGCTGCCGTGGCAGGTGCCCGCCACGATCCGCCCAACTGCGGGCACGCCCGCGCGCAGCAGCCTGCGGTAATAGGCGAGCCCCTCGTCGCGCAGCGGGTCGAGTTCGTTGACCGAGATGACATGCGGTGGCAGGCCTGCCAGCTCCTCGTCGGTCGCCATCCCCGCGAAGGCCGTTGCGTCCCGCGCGTACTCCCCGGTCGGATCGTAGATCGTCCCCATAATCGCCAACTGCTGTACGCTGATGAAGTAGCCGTCGCACTCCCGCAGCGACGGCAACTCTTCGGGCGCATCGTGCCAGCGATTCGAGATGTAGGGACACTGCGCGTACAGACCGGCAATCTCGTTCAGCCAGCCTTCCCGCTTGGCCTTATGCCCGACAGTCAGCGTGAGATTGCCACCGCCGGACTCGCCGCCGACGATCAGATGCGATACGCCGAGATCGCTGCGGTTGGCGTACGTCCATCGGACACCTGCTGCGCAGTCGTTGAGACCGGCCGGATACGGGTGCGGGCCGAGCTTGCCCGCCGAGTTGCGAAACTCGACACCGACGACGACTAGCCCTGTCGCAGAAAGATATTCACGGCCGCGCGCATAGCCGACGTCGGTGGCACTACCGATCGCCATGCCTCCACCGTGCAGGTGTACCAGGGCAGGCAAGGCACCCGACTCCTGGGGGCGGCTGATATAGAGCGTGACGTCGTTGCCGTCCTCGCCGGTGATCGTGGTGGTCGTCGTGGTGACGCCCTCGACGGTCGGGACGGCTTGCCCGAACGCGGCGAGCACCGCACCGACGACTTCCTCGTTCATCGTCGCGAAGGCTCGCTTGTCTTCGAGTGGCGAGTCGACGGTCAGCGGCGCCGTCGGAACGTGGCCGTCGATCCCGAGCTGCGTGAACGCCTGGACCATTCGGGGGTCGGAGCGGGGATCGGTGCCGATGGTGGTTGCGGGATCAGCGAGACGACCGAGAGCCATGGCGTGACGCTACATCGGACCGCGAACGTGCACGGTCGGATTGCGCTGTCAGCGCAAGGGCTTCGTCGCCGCGTGCAGCGCGACGATGCCGCCGGTGAGGTTGCGCCACCGCACCGCCGACCAACCGGCATCCGAAATCCGGCGCGCCAGCTCCGGCTGTTCCGGCCACGCGCGGATCGACTCGGCCAGGTAGACGTAGGCCTCAGGATTCGACGCCACCGCGCTGGCTATCCGCGGCAATGCCCGCATCAGGTACTCCTTGTAGGCCGTGGCGAACAGCGCGTTCGTCGGCGTCGAGAACTCGCACACCACCAGCCGGCCGCCCGGCCGCGTCACCCGCGCCATCTCCCGCAGCCCCGCCGCGTGGTCGACGACATTGCGCAGCCCGAAGCTGATTGTCACCGCGTCGAACACCCCGTCGCCGAACGGCAGCCGCGTCGCGTCGGCCCCGACCTTCGGCACCGGCCTGCCCGCCCCGGCCGCCAGCATGCCGACCGAGAAGTCCGCCGCCACGCACCACGCCCCCGACGCCGCCAGCTCCACCGTCGAGACCGCGGTACCCGCCGCGAGGTCGAGCACCTTGTCCCCCGGCCCGATGCGCAGCGCCGAGCGCGTCGCCCGCCGCCAGAACCGGTCCTGCCCCAGCGAGAGCACGGTGTTGGTCAGGTCGTAGCGGCGCGCCACGGCGTCGAACATCGACGCCACTTGATGCGGGTGTTTCTCCAGCGTCGCGCGGCTCACGGACGCGACGCTACCTGTGAACATGCTTTAGACGGGAATGAGGAGCGCCATAGCGGGCATTCAGGGAGCGTGACTGAAAAAGTTTGGTTCATCACCGGGACATCACGCGGGTTCGGCAGGGAGTGGGCGATCGCGGCGCTGGAACGCGGCGACAAGGTCGCGGCCACCGCACGCGACACCGCGACGCTCGACGATCTCGCCGAGAAGT
Organism: Mycobacterium sp.; assembly: GCA_032161985.1. GTDB lineage: Bacteria > Actinomycetota > Actinomycetes > Mycobacteriales > Mycobacteriaceae > Mycobacterium. The sequence continues at coordinate 65 of JAVRPX010000173.1, read as the reverse complement.
ACGGCGACGCGCTGCTGCCGATCCGGCTCGACGTGACCGATCGCGACGCCGACTTCGCGGCGGTC
>JAVRPX010000172.1:0-4845 GCA_032161985.1 Mycobacterium sp. | reverse complement strand
GACGCGATCGCCAGCGTGCGGTGCAGCTCCTTGATCGTCTCCTCGCTGGGCTTCTCGGCGACGAGCTCCTGGAGGCTGACGAGGTCGTACTGGCGATCCTCGGGCGGATCGAACTTGTGCGCGGACGCCTCGGTCAACCCCTCCCAGGCGGGGTGGTCGGTCAGGTCGTTGTCCTTGTTGGTCCTGACGAATGCGGCCAGGTCGGCGACGGACTCGAATGCATACAGATCGTCGTCTTTTCCGAGGAACGCCTCCCATTCGTCGCCCTCGTCGCGCCAGCGTGGAGCCCACAATGTGTACAGGTCGCCCTTGGTCAGCGCGAGCCGAATCGGCACGATGTCAGCAGCCATGGCGCACAGCCTAACGACGGCACCTGGCGGCCTCGACGGTCACCGGCCCAAAAGCCAGCTTCTTGTGCGTCAAGAAACCTCCAAGGCCTTCGCCGCACCCTTACGGCATGACAGAGAATCCGCACGACCTGCAGCGAGCTTGCGCGACCCGGGCTACCGGATGGCGGGGCCTCGCGTGCCTCGCCGCGCTCGCGGCCGTCACTCTGGCAGGTTGCTCGTCGTCAGCCGGTTCGACTGCGGTCCACGCCCCGTCGGGCACGCCCGCATCCTCCACATCGACGGCGGCACCGACGATGGCATCGACACCAACAGTGACGGTGACCGCGGCGCCGCCAGTGACAGTGACCGTGACGCCACCGCCCCCGCCACCGGCGCCGGCGGTGAAGCCCGATGGGCCCAGCACTTTCCGGTCACCCTCGGGGAACATCAACTGCACGCTGTTCACGATGCACGACCAGAACGTCGCCCGCTGTGAGGTCGTTGCCCACACCTGGGTGGCTCCGCCGCGGTCGCCGGATTGCCATCTCGATTGGGGCGACCGGTTCCACTTGACGCAGGGCGACGGCGCCGGCTTCAACTGTTACGGCCAGGAGTTCCCTGGTGCGGAGACGACTCTCGGGTACGGCCAGAAGCGGTCCCTCGGCACGATCACATGCGACAGCGAGTACACGGGAATGACCTGCACCGACAGCAGCACCGGTCACTACTTCCGCATCTCGCGCGACACATACGAACTCGGCTGATCACGCTTTGTCCTGTGTCGTCGGTCCAGGGAAGGCGAGTCGGCGGCGTTCCAGGTGCGATTTGGCAGACATGTCTGACCAGCGGTGAAACGATATTGACGTGGATGACGGTGGGGACGGCCGCGGCGTAGATCGGCGCGGTGCGGGGTCGTAAATTCCATGCGGCCGGGGCGCAATCTACGCGTTTCCGCTGATGTTTCGCGGCACGTAGTCGCCGCATGCTGGCTAGCATGAGCGAAGACACCGATATGCCGCGGTTGAACTGGAGCGATCTGGGCGTGAGCGAGCTGCTGCCGACTGGCACGGTGACGTTGCTGCTGGCCGATGTCGAGGGCTCGACGCGGCTGTGGCAGACCCAACCGGGGGAGATGACGGCCGCCATCAAGCGGCTGGATCACACCGTGTGCGACCTCATCGCGGCCCATCACGGTGTGCGGCCGGTCGAACAGGGCGAGGGCGATAGCTTCGTGGTCGCGTTCGCGCGGGCGAGCAACGCGGTCGCGTGTGTACTGGAGTTGCAGCGGGCGCCGCTGGCCCCGATCCGGCTGCGCATCGGCGTGCATACCGGGGAGGTGCAGCTGCGTGACGAGGGCAACTACATCGGAACGACCATCAACCGGACCGCACGGCTGCGCGATCTGGCCCACGGCGGGCAGACCGTGCTGTCGGGCATCACCGAAGATCTGGTTCTCGACCGGCTGCCAACCGACGCCTGGCTGACCGACCTTGGATCGCATCAGCTGCGGGATCTCCCGCGCCTGGAACGAGTGGTGCAGCTGTGCCATCCCGACCTTCGCAACGACTTCCCGCCGCTGCGCACCAGCGAAACCATTGTCGCCCAGCATCTTCCGGTGCAGTTCACGAGCTTCGTGGGCCGCGAAGCAGAAATCAACGACGTGGGACAGATCCTGGCCGACAACCGACTCGTGACGCTCACCGGCGCCGGCGGTGTCGGCAAAACGCGACTCGCGGTGCAGCTAGCCGGCCGCGATCGCCGATGGATTCGGCGACGGGGCGTGGTTGGTCGATCTGGCGCCGATCACCGATCCCGATCTGGTACCGGTTGCGGTGATCCGCGCGCTGGGCCTGCCCGACCAGCAGGGCAGCCCCACGATGGACACGCTGCGGCGGTTCGTCGGCGACCGTCGAATGTTGCTGGTGCTGGACAACTGTGAGCATCTGCTGGACGCGTGCGCTTCGCTGGTTGTCGGCCTGCAGGGCGGCTGCCCTGCGGTGACGGTTGTGGCGACGAGTCGTGAGCCGATCGGGGTGGCCGGCGAGGTGAGTTGGCGGGTGCCGTCGCTGTCGCTGGCCGACGAGGCGATCGAGTTGTTCGCCGACCGCGCGCGCCGGGTCCGCCCCGATTTCCGCCTCACCGACGACGACGACGCCATCGCGGCGGAGATCTGCCGGCGCCTAGACGGCGTGCCACTGGCGATCGAGCTGGCGGCGGCGCGGGGGCGCGTCTTGTCGCTGACCGAGATCCGCGACAGCCTGCATGACCGCTTCCGGCTGCTGACCGGGGGCGCACGCGCGGCGGTGCGCCGCCAGCAGACGTTGCGGGCCTCGGTGGATTGGTCGCACGCGCTACTGACCGAGCCCGAACGGGTTTTGTTCGCCAGGCTGGCGGTGTTCATGGGCGGGTTCGACCTCGACGCCGCCGAGGCGGTCGCCGGACGGCGGCGACGTGGAACGCTTCCAGGTCCTCGACCTGCTCACACTGCTGGTCGACAAGTCCCTGGTCGTGGCCGAAACTGCAAGTGGCCCAACGCGATACCGGCTGCTGGAGACGATGCGCCAGTACGCCCTGGAAAAGCTCGGCGAGTGCGGCCAGGCCGACGCTGTGCGTGCCCGTCACCGCGATCACTACACGTCCATGGCGGCCCTGCTCGACACTTCGCCACATACCAGCTACGAGCAGCGTCTCGAGCAGACCGACACCGAGATCGACAACCTGCGAGCCGCGTTCACATGGAGCCGCGAAAACTGCGATATCGAACAAGCGTTGGAGCTGGCGTCGTCGCTGCAGCCACTATGGCTCGCACGAGGCCGGATCCGGGAGGGGTCGGCTTGGTTCGACGCCGCCCTCACCGACGCGGACGTACACCGAGCCGATGTGGCGCCGGCGGTGCGCGCAAGGGCACTTGCCGACAACAGTGTGCTCGATGTGTACGCGGGCGCCACCGACCGCATGGAGCAAGCCCAACAAGCCCTGGCGATCGCGCGGGAGGTCGACGACCCTGCCCTGCTGGCCTGGGCCCTGGTTGCCTGCGGCGGCCTCGCCGTCTACCCCGAGGTGGCTCTGCCATACCTCGCCGAAGCGATCGGCCTCGCCCGCTCGATAGACGACAACTGGCAGCTCAGCCAGACCCTTCACCTGCAGGCGTACGGGTTGGCCATGGCCGGTGAACCGATCGCGGCGCGGGCGGCTGCCGAAGAAGGACGCGACCTCGCCGACGCCATCGGCGACCGGTTCGTGTCGCGTGCATGTCGCTGGGATCTCGGTGTGGCACAGCTGATGACCGGCGATCTGGTTGGAGCCATCGCGCAGCTGCGTGAGGTGATTGCCGAAGCCGACGCGACCCACGACACGATCTGGGGGTGCGCCGCCCTATGCATGCAGGCCCTCGTGCTGGCGTACCACGGCGACCCGAGTGCGGCGCGTGCCGCGGCCAATGCGGCCATCGAGGCCGCCGCTGAGCTTGGCGGGTTCTACCCGGGCCTCGCCCACGTAGGGTTGATCGCCGCGACCGTCGCCGGGGGCGACGTTGCCGCGGCCGACGATGCGGTCGCGGCGGGCTGGCAGCACATCAACGTCCAGCCGAAGATGGCGGCAATCTTTCTCGCTTACGTGGCCCAGGCGGCGCTGGCGCGCGGGGATCTCACCGCGGCCAGACGTTGGACCGACGAAGCCGTCGCGTCGACGACCGGCTTGCACCTGTCGGTGGCGCTGACCACGCGCGCCGGCGTTGCGATCGCGCAGGGTGAACCCGAACAGGCCGATCGCGACGCACACGACACGCTCGCAACCGCCGCCAGCACTGGGGCGTACATCGCTGTTCCCGACCCCCTCGAGTGCCTCGCCGCACTCGCCGTCGGCGCCGGCAGTCACCGCGAAGCCGCGCGGCTCTACGGCGCCGCAGAATCCATCCGCGAACGCATGGCCCAGGTCCGCTTCAAGATCTTCGACGCCTTTTTTGAGTTCTCGGTGGCGGCACTTCGTGATGCGATGGGCGAGAAGGACTTTGAATCCGCGTGGGCCGAGGGAGCCGCACTGTCCACCGAAGAAGCGATCGCCTACGCCCAGCGCCGTCGCGGCGGACGTAAACGCCCCAGCAGCGGCTGGGCCTCGCTCACCCCCACCGAGCGCGACGTCGTACGACTCGTCAGCGACGGGCTGGCCAACAGCGACATCGCCACACGGCTTTTCGTCTCACCGCGCACTGTGCAAACCCACCTCACTCACGTCTACTCCAAACTAGGACTCACGTCCCGCGTGCAACTCGCGCAGGAAGCCGCCCGCCACATCTGACTGAGTGCACGCGGCTGATCACGCCGTCGGTCGCCAGAAGCCCTGAAAACCCTGGCCGGCGTTGGTGGTTCGGATAGGGGAGAGGTGCACCGGGTCTCCGGCCTCGATCATCGTCCCGTTTCCGACGATCATCGCGACGTGTCCGTCCCACACCGCCAGATCGCCAGGCCGCAACGAACCGGCATCGACGGTGGCGCCGACGTCCTGCTCCTGCGCCAGC
>JAVRPX010000171.1:0-2990 GCA_032161985.1 Mycobacterium sp. | reverse complement strand
TCAGCGCGGCAGTCGAACGGTCCGAGATCCCGATTGCCGATCTCGACGACGTCATCCTCGCGGAGTCCCTGCAGGGTGGCGGCGTGATCGCACGCAACATCGCGGTGCGCCTCGGCATGACCGGCGTGCCTGGGGTTGCGGTCAACCGGCACTGCGCCTCAGGCGCCACCGCCGTGCAGTTGGCAGCCGCCACCATCATGGCAGGCATGGCAGACGTAATCGTGGCCGGTGGAACGGAAAGCGCCAGCACCATGCCGCGGCTGAGCAAGGTGGCGCCCGGTGAAGAGGAAGCAACCCGCTGGTCGCCACAGAGTCATCCCGATGCCCCCGGAGTGCCCGCCTTCGACATGTCGGTCACTATCGGGGAGAACACCGCTCGGCTACACGACGTGTCCCGCGAGCAGGCCGACGCATGGTCCGCACGCTCACAGCAGCGCGCGCTCAACGCCATCGCCAAGGGGTACTTTGACGACGAGATCGTCGCCGTCCCAATCAACAATGGCGAAGGCATCTTCGGCACCGACGAGCATCCGCGCGACACCACGCCCGAGGTGCTTGCGGGGCTCAAAGTCTTGCACCCGGAAATTCCCGGGGCAGTCGTCACCGCGGGCAACTCTGCAGGCATCAACGACGCGGCCGCCGCGCTCGTCATCGGCAGCTCCGAGTACGCAGCCAGCCACGGCCTGACACCGCTGGCGCGGATTCGCGGCTGGGCCTCCGTTGGCGTCGATGTCGAGCACACCGGGATGGCCCCGGTGACTGCAATCCCGCAAGCGCTCAAGCGCAGTGGCCTCACACTCGACGATGTCGACCTCTTCGAGATCAACGAAGCCTTCGCCACCATGGCGGTCGCGTGCACACGTGATCTCGGTTTGGACGAGTCAACCGTGAACGTCAATGGAAGCGGTATCAGCCTCGGCCACCCGATCGCAGCGACCGGCGCCCGGATGGCCGTATCGGTAATCCATGAGCTCCCACGCCGTGATTCCCATATCGGCGTGGTGGCGATGTGCGCCGGTGGCGGGATGGGCTCCGCGCTTGTGATTGAACGGATCTGAGCCCCAGTCGGATCAATCAGCGTCGCGCGGTGAGCTTGGTATACCGGCCGCCGAGCAACCATTCGGAGACGTAGAGGTTGCCGTTGGCGTCCGCCGCGACCGCATGCGGTGAATTGAATCGATCGTGTTGGGGGAGACGCGGTGTCTCCGCACGCCCGTCATCGGACAGATCGTTGGGCCATCCCGGCCGGGTCGGCCACCCTTGCGCCGCTTCGGGATCCGGGTCGGCGCCGATGTATCCGACGAGGTTGTCGTCGGAATCCAGAACGGCAAGGCGTTGGTAGATCTCCGCGACCACCAGCAGGTCGCCCCACTGGGCGAAATCGCTCGGACTGTTCAAACAAGTCTCACCAAATGTGCGCAGGTATCTGCCATCCAGGTCGTATACGAGGATACGCACGTTGATGCGGTCGGCTATGTAGAGCTCTGGCACCTTGTCGTTTCGGCGGTCGATGAAGATCGCATGCGGGCACAGGAGTCGTCCACTTCCCTCTTCGCCGGTCAGCGTCGTCAGATGGTTTCCGTCCTTGTCGAAACGATGCACCAAGCCAGATCCGTATCCGTCGGCTACCCAGATGTCGCCCGTTCCGCCGAACTGTTCTTCGTCCACGGCGCAGCCGCACGGGCAGTAAGGCCCCATTGGGCCGGCCGGCAATTGCGGATCTTGCGGTGGGAGCGGCAGCTCGGAAAGGATCTGCCCGTCGAGGCTCATCTTCACCACCCGAGGCGCCCGGGTCTCGCAGTGCACACCTTTGCCAAACAATGGAACCCAGTTGGGGTCACCGTCGTCGGCACCGCAGCTGAAGACGAATCCGGGATCGCTGACCCAGAGATACTCGTTGTCACCTTCGCGGACAAGGCTGATGCCGTGGCCCTCCGTGAGGCCTGTCTCGACCACGCGCAACAGGCGGCCATCGGGGTCGAACGCAACGAGTTGGCCGGCGTGGAAACAGATGATCTCTCCACCAGCGGTCGCGACGATGGCGTTGTGCACCCAACAGCGGGGGGCGCCCGCGACGCCGGACAGATCTGCCCAGTCGCCGACCACCTCGTAGAAGGGAATGTTGGCGGGCTTGCCGGTATCTACGGACACCACACGTTCCTTATCTGACGACTCACTGGCTTGGACGCGAGATTACGACCTCCGCGGCCGCCTTCTGGTCATGATAGGTGCTTGTTGAGGGTACTGAGCATTGCTTTATGTGCAACTGACATCCTACTATTGTGCATATGACTCTGTAGTGGACGCTGCCGACCCTTGTCTGCGGGGTCTGACTCGCGTTTGTCAACGAACAGGAGCGACATTGTCGGCCGACGGAAGTGTTCTGGAGTTCGAGCCCTTCAAGCCCGGTCCGCGTGAGCAGTTGCCTGCGGTCTATGCGGAACTGCGGGAGCGATTCCCCGTTTACCGGTCCGGCTCGAACATCTGGGTGATATCCCGATTCGACGATGTCAAGGCCGTGCAGTCAAATCCCACTGTCTTCTCATCGCGTCCCAACCCCTACGAGGGCGATTCGGCACCGTCGGACGCCGAAATGAAGCCTGAGGTCATCGAGCGACTCATGGCCCTGGCGGCGGGGATCCCCGTCGATATGAACGAGATGGCTTCGGCCAAGACCATTGCCGCCGCTGACCCGCCTCAGCACACCCGGATGCGCAGAATCGTCAGCAGGGGATTCACGCCCCCGCGGATCAAGGAGATGGCCACCGCAATCAGCACGATCGTCGACCGCTGTCTGACCGGTATCGGCGATCAGCCCAGTTTCGATGTAGTGGAGCAGCTAGCCGTTCCACTGCCGGTCGAGATGATCTGCCATATCCTCGGCATCGATCGAAGCGAGTATGGGCGCGCTAAACGCTGGTCCGACGCGTTCGCCGCGGCGGCCGGCGCCGAATTCAGCAGTCCCGCCGAACGCAACGAGTTGATGCTGA
>JAVRPX010000170.1:0-8654 GCA_032161985.1 Mycobacterium sp. | reverse complement strand
GTCGGCTTGACCTGCTTGACATCCTTCTTGTTCGATCGGTCCTTGGAGTTCAGCAGCAGGTCGAGCGCCTCGATCATCGAAGACTTCCCGATCTCGTTGGCGCCGCTGACCACCACCACACCGCGGTCGGGGAATTCGATCTCGCGATGGGTGATACCGCGGTAGTTCGTCAGGACGAGGCGATGCAGTTTCATGCGACGCCCTTATCGACGAGCCGCAGCAGCAGCGCCAGCGCCGCGCGGGCATCGTCGGCATCCTCACCGTCGGACCGAGCGGTGCTGACCAGCTCGTCGACTGCAGCCGCGGCGAACCCGCCGATGCCGAGGTCGTCGAACTCACCGTCGGCGGGGATGACCGCGATGTCGGTCTGCTTGTCCCACGGCACCAGGGCGGCGAACAGCCGGGCGTACTTGTCGAGGCAGGCATCCAGCGCGGCCTTGTCGGTCACGGTCAACGACCCGCTGAGCCCCAGCCGCACCACCGTGCGCTCCTTGTCCGGCATCAGGTCGAGGTTGATGTCGAGGTCGGCGACGTCGCGACTGCTGTCCGCGGTGCGGCAGAGCGTGACGAAGCGCCAGCGGCCGACGTGTAGCGCGTCGACCCGCACCGGCCGGAGGGGGTCGTCTTCGTCGATGTCGACCAGCAACACGTGACCGGGGTCGGGTTCGATGTCGTCGTAGTTGGTGACCTCGGGAGAGCCGGAGTACCAGATGCGACCCGTCGAACTGACCTGGGTGCGAGAGTGCTTGTCCCCCAACGCGATATAGTGCACGGCGCCGCGTTCGATCGCCGCCTCGAGCGCGGCGAGCCGGATCAGCGAAGGCTTGTCCTTGTCGGGTTCGAAGATGTCGACGCCACCGTGTCCGACGACGATGCGGGTGACCCCGTCGGCCGGTAACTCTTCGAGCACAGCGGAAACCAGGTCACTGGTCGGCTTCTTGGACCGCCACGGCGCGGCGACGATCTGCAAGCCGGGACGCACCTCGAGCACGCCTGCCCGGTCGAGGACGCGGACGTTGTCGGGGCATTCGGCGGTGAACAACGCGCTGGTGTACACCGACGCCGCATCGAGCGGATCGTGGTTGCCCGGCAGCAGGTACACAGGAATGCCGATGGCGCGCATGGCTTCGAGCGACTGGCTGACGTCACGCGGCGCGAGTTGATTGTCTTCGAAGACATCGCCCGCGACGACGACGAACTCGGCGCCTGCATCCCTGGCCAGCGCCCCGATGCCGGCGACGACGTCGCGGCGGGCGGCCGAATACCGTGGCTGGGCCTCGCCGTTCAGGAAGTAGCGGGTCATGCCGAGTTGCCAGTCGGCGGTGTGCACGAATCGCATCTCGGCCCGCCTTCCTGTCCCGTCGTCCTCGCCTCGTATTGCCAGGCATCGCGAGTGTAGGTCCGGCCGCCGACAAGTCCCGGTAAGCGGATCGGCATGCCCTACCGTTATCGAGGTGACCGATGCCTACCGCACGCTGGTGTTGCTCCGGCACGCCAAATCGGACTATCCGCCAGGCGTGGCCGACCGCGAGCGCCCCCTTGCCCCGCGGGGCGAGCGGGAGGCCGCCCTGGCAGGCGATTGGCTGCGGGCGCACGCCCCCGCCGTGGACGCGGTGCTGTGCTCGACGGCCACCCGCACCCGCGAGACGCTGGCGCGGACCCGCATCGACGCGCCGGTTAACTACCTCGACCGGCTCTACGACGCGACACCGGGCGCGGTGATCGAAGAGATCAACAACGTCGAGTCACGCTTCGGCCCCGATGTAGAAACCGTTTTGGTGATCGGCCACGAGCCGGCGATGTCGGCGGTAGCCCTTGGCCTTGCGACGACAGACGGCAGCAATACCACTGCGGCCGAACGTATTTCGACGAAGTTCCCGACGTCTGCCATCGCGGTGCTGCGCACCGGCGAGCCGTGGAACCAGTTGACGCTCAGCGGCGCCGCCCTGGTCAGCTTCCACGTGCCCCGTTAGTCGGCTCCTCGCGCGAGCGCTCGTCGGCGTTAGGAGCTGGTCGCGAGCGTCAGCTCCATCAGCTTGATCACCATCCCGCACGCATCGATACCCGGCGTCTGCGGATTCACCCACCAACCGACCACACCACCGGCGTCGCTGGCCACGCCGCACGAGCCGTTCGGATCATTTGGCTTCATGACGATCGAAGGAACCCCGGCGATCGAGCGATTTTCGATCTGATACTTCAGGCTCTGCGCAACCTTCTTCTCATTGTCCAGGCTGCCCTGCTCGTACCAGAACCGGGTGATGTCGATCAGGCCTGCCGGGTTGGCCGCCTGCCAGCGGCACACCGCGCCGACGAACGTGCTCTGAATGTCCAGCGGGTCCGCGCCGACGGTCTTGGCCAGGATGTCCTGCGTCAGCACCTCGCATTCCTTCAGCAGGTTCGGGTACTGCTTGGCCGAGTCGTCATTGCGGGGAACGTCGCCGGATCCAGATTTGGCGGCGGTGCCCTCGACGGTCTTGGTGCAGCCGGTCAGCATCGTGAGTACGGACAACGTGGCGATCAGGCCGGCCAGCGCCCTGCGGCCGTGGAATCGGCTCATTTGGCATTCACAATCGATTGGCGGGTGAGCTCCTTGGCCACGTCGCAGGGATCGGGGTAGGGCTGCTCGTTGAAGCTGATGGACCACTCGATGAAATCGTCCTGGAACTGGATGCCGATCTCGCACAGATTGTTGCCAATCGTCGGGTCCTGGCCGAGGGCGATGAAACCGCTGTGACCCTCGATGTTGAGGTCCTCGACGCTGGCGCGCGACAGCTCCTCGGTCTTGCGTTCCCGCCCGATCGGGCTGCCCCGATACCAGGTGAACGAGAAGTGCGGCCCAAGGATGCCGCCACCCTGAAGCCACTGGCAGCCGACCGAGTTGCGCGCGGTGTTCACCAGGCCGGTGACCCGGGTCTGTTCGGCCAGCGTCTGGTCGCTGATGCCGCCGCACTCCGGAAACATCGGGCCGTGCGAGGCGTTCTGCGTCGGTGCGGGCGACTGCGGCCCGCCAGGGGAGTTCGACCCCGAGCTGTCCGAGCATGCCGCAAACACTGGAATCATGGCCGCGGCAGCCACGGCCAGCGCCTTCGCGGACCGCGTCCTACCGGTCGCGCACTTGCTGGGGGTCACGCCATGCACTGTAGCGGCAGCCCAATACCTCAACCACAGCATGTCGATTGACCTGCTCATTTATCGAATTCTCAGGTGTCCCTGCCGAACACAACTACGCCGGGGGCGGTGTGCGAAAGTAACGGGATGCTCTGGGCGTTGCTGCGACGGTACGCGGGTCCGTACCGGTCGCTGTTGACGATCGTTGCGGGGCTGCAGCTGATCAGCACGCTGGCGTCGCTGTACCTGCCCACTGTGAATGCCGCGATCATCGACGATGGCGTCGCCAAGGGTGATCTGCGAACCATTGTGGAGCTCGGCGGCATCATGCTCGCGGTCACCGGCCTGCAGGTGGTCTGCGCGGTCGGCGCCGTGTACTTCGGGTCGCGGGCAAGCATGAGCGTCGGACGCGATCTGCGCTCGGCGATCTTCGGCCACGTCACCGGCTTCTCGGCGGAGGAGACGGCGCGGTTCGGCGCCGCGTCGCTGCTGACTCGCACGACCAACGACGTCCAGCAGGTCCAACTATTTGTGCAGCTGACCTGCACGATGCTGATCACCGCGCCCATCATGTCGATCGGCGGCATCTTCATGGCGGTGCATCAGAACGCTGGCCTGTCTTGGCTGCTGCTGATCAGCGTGCCGGTGCTGGCGCTCGCCAACTACTGGATTGTGTCGCATCTGCTGCCTATCTTCCGGCGGCTCCAGCGCCAGATCGACGGCATCAACCGAGTCATGCGCGAGCAGCTCTCCGGCATCAGGGTGATCCGGGCATTCGCTCGGGAACCCTTCGAGCGCAGCCGATTCGGGGTCGCAAGCCAGGCGCTGTCGGATACTGCGCTGGAAGCGGGCCGCCTGCAGGCGCTGATGCTTCCGGTCACCACGCTGGTGATCAACATCTCCAGCGTCGCGCTGATCTGGTTCGGCGGCTTGCGGATTGACGCCGGCCAGATGCAGGTCGGCTCGTTGATCGCGTTCCTGTCCTACTTCATGCAAATCCTGATGGCCGTGCTGCTGGCGACGTTCATGCTGGTGTTGCTGCCACGCGCGTCGGTGTGCGCCGAACGGATCACCGAGGTGCTGTCCACCACACCCGGGATCGCGAGCCCGCAGCACCCGGTGCGGCCCGACAACGTCCGCGGCGAGATCCGGTTGGACAGCGCGACGTTCAGCTATCCCGGCGCTGAGCGCCCTGTGCTGCAGGAGATTTCGCTGACGGCTCGGCCCGGAACCACCACGGCCATCGTCGGGTCGACCGGCTCGGGCAAGTCGACACTGGTATCGCTGATCTGCAGACTTTACGACGTCACCGACGGCTCGGTGCGCGTCGACGGCGTCGACGTGCGTGATTACGACACCGAACAGTTGTGGTCGGCGATTGGCCTGGTGCCGCAGCGCGGTTACTTGTTCTCCGGCACGGTCGCCGACAACCTGCGCTACGGCAAGGCCGATGCGACGGACGAGGAGATGTGGGACGCGCTGCGGGTGGCGGCGGCCCACGACTTCGTCCGCGCCCATGCCGACGGGCTGGCAATGCCGGTAGCGCAGGGCGGCATCAATTTCTCGGGCGGACAGCGGCAACGCCTTGCGATCGCGCGAGCGGTGATCCGCAGGCCGGCGATCTACCTGTTCGACGATGCGTTCTCCGCGCTCGATGTGCACACCGACGCCCGGGTCCGTGCCTCGCTGCGTGACGTCAATGCGCGATCGACGGTGGTGATTGTGTCGCAGCGCATTTCGACGGTCGCGGAAGCCGATCAGACTGTTGTTGTTGACGACGGACAGGTGGTCGGTGTCGGCACCCACGAGACCCTGCTGGAGACGTGCCCGACCTACGCCGAGTTCGCCGACTCTCAGTCGCTGGGCGTCCGATGACACGACCACTCGGCAGACTTCAGCAAGCGCCCACCGAGCGGTCCCGCGACTTCAAGGGCTCCGCCATTCGCCTTGTGAAGCGACTCACGCCACAGCGCGGGCTGACCAGCCTGGTGATCCTGCTTGGCGTGGCGGGAATCGCGATCGGGGTGATCGGCCCGCGCATCCTCGGCCACGCCACCGACCTGCTGTTCAACGGTGTCATCGGGCGCCAGCTTCCCGCGGGGCTGACGAAGGAGCAGGCCATCGCGGCCGCACGCGCGCGCGGCGACAACACGTTCGCCGATCTGCTGTCGGGCATGAACGTGGTGCCGGGACGCGGGGTGGACTTCGGCGCCGTCGGTCGCACGCTGCTTCTGGCGCTTGGGCTGTATTTGATTGCTGCGCTTCTGATTTGGCTGCAGGCCCGCATCCTCAATGTCACGATTCAGCGCACGATGGTGGCGTTGCGGTCGGACGTCGAGGACAAGGTGCACCGGCTACCGCTCTCGTATTTCGACTCGCGGCGTCGCGGAGAAGTGCTGAGCCGGGTCACCAACGACGTCGACAACATTCAGACGTCGTTGTCGATGACGATCAGCCAGCTGTTGACCTCGATGCTGACCGTGGTGGCGGTGCTGGTGATGATGCTGACCATCTCGCCGCTGCTGACGATGCTCACCGTTGTCACTGTGCCGCTGTCGCTATGGGTGACCCGGGCGATCGCCAGGCGCTCGCAGCGGCTGTTCGTCGCGCAGTGGGCCAACACCGGCAAGCTCAACGCCCACATCGAGGAGACCTACAGCGGCTTCACGGTGGTCAAGACCTTCGGTCACCGCGCCAGGGCGATGGAGCAGTTCCGAGAGGGCAACGACGACGTCTACCACTCGAGCTTTGGCGCGCAGTTCTTTTCGGGCCTTGTCGGGCCCGCGACGACGTTCGTCGGCAACCTCAGCTATGTGGCTGTGGCGGTGGTCGGCGGCGTCCAGGTCGCGACGGGCCAGATCACGCTGGGCAGCATCCAGGCCTTCATCCAATACGTTCGCCAGTTCAACCAGCCGCTCACTCAGGTTGCCGGTATGTACAACACGCTGCAGTCCGGAGTGGCAAGTGCGGAGCGGGTTTTCGAACTGCTCGACGCCGAAGAAGAGTCGCCGGAACTCGACGTGGCGCTGCCGTCCCTTGACGGGGGTCCGCGCGGCCGGGTCGAGTTCCAGCACGTCAACTTCAGTTACCGGGCAGGCACACCGGTGATCGAAGACTTGTCACTGGTGGCCGAACCGGGCAGTACCGTGGCGATCGTCGGCCCGACCGGTGCTGGCAAGACGACGTTGGTGAATCTGCTGATGCGATTCTATGAGGTCGACTCCGGCCGCATTCTCGTTGACGGGGTCGACATCTCGTCGGTGAGCCGCCAGTCGCTGCGATCCCGGATCGGGATGGTCCTGCAGGACACCTGGCTGTTGGGCGGCACCATCTACGACAACATCGCCTACGGTCGCCCCGACGCCAGCGAGGACGAGGTGATCGACGCCGCCAAGGCCGCCTATGTCGATCGCTTCGTTCACATGCTGCCCGGTGGCTATCAGACGCTGGTCAGCGACGACGGCGGCAACATCAGCGCAGGCGAAAAGCAGCTGATCACCATCGCCCGCGCATTCCTGGCCCGTCCGCAGCTGCTCGTCCTCGACGAGGCCACCAGCTCCGTGGACACCCGTACCGAGCTGTTGATTCAGCACGCCATGGGCGAGCTACGCCGCGACCGAACGAGTTTCATCATCGCGCACCGGCTTTCGACGATCCGCGATGCGGACGTCATCCTGGTGATGGAGGCAGGCAAGATCGTCGAGCGCGGCAGCCATGACGAACTGCTGGCCCGTCGCGGCGAATACTGGGCGATGACCCAGGTATAGCGCTGCGCCGAGAGTACGGTTTCTGACGGGTTTGGCCCGATTTTCGTCAGAAACCGTACGCTCGACGACGTAGCCGCCCTCGGAATCAGCGAAGGCGACCGCATGGTCGTCATCGACCACGGCTGGGGCTCAAGAATTTTCGACCCGCGCGGCAGTTCGCAGGCCGAGTCCTACGGCGCCAACCGTCGAGCGCGCCTAGACCTCTGGGCCCTCGGCGCGAACGTCGTCCACGTTCTTCATGGCCTCTCGCAGCTTGCCCAGCCATTCGTCCGCGTGCTCACCGACGAGCCGAACCGACCAGGCCAGCGCGTCGGACCGGGACCGGGCCACCCCTGCGTCGACGAGAGTGTCAAGCACCTGGCGCTCTGGCTGCTTGAGCCGGGTCATCACCGGTACGGCGATGTGGGTGAACAGGATCCGCTCGGGTGAGTCGGGATCGCCGACCTGCACTCCCCACGCGACCTTGCGGCCGTATCGGGCCTCGGCTTCGTCGGCAATGCGCATCCGCTCGGAGCGGGTCTCCTCGCGGAAGCGCGCAACGCGTCCCGAGGCGTGAGCCTCGCTTTCGGAGCCCTCGGCGCCCTCGGGTTCCTTCAGGCGGCCGATGACGGTGATTTCTTCGCGGTCGACGACGACCGTCGGGTCGCCGGCGAACCAGCCGTCGGGAAGCCGTCCGGCGAACCAGTCGGCGGCATCGCTTGCGTCGGGTTGCTCGGCCTGCTGCCAACCGCCGGGGCGGCCGGACCTTCGGCCATGGATGTGATGGTGTCTCATGATTACATGATTACACCGTTACAATCCTGATGGAACGGCTTTCACCGTGAGCGAACGGATAGTTTGGGTCCGCGCCGGTTCCTAGCGCTTCATGAGCAGGACGGCGCCACCGCCGACCACCGCCCCGATCAGCAGCAGCACAGCCAGGGTCGGGCTGACCAACCACCAGACAAGCGCCACCACGAGGATCGCCGGCGAGACGGCGAACAGCACGATGCCAGGGTGCTGCTTGATGACCGCGAGGGCGCTCTGCGCCCGCACCCGGTCGATTTCCTTTGCCATGACATCAGGATGCCAGCGGTTGCCCTAATTTTGTGTCCATGACAGGAACTGGACCCGGAAGCTGGCAACCCGACCCCGAAGGCCGCTACGAGTTTCGATGGTTTGACGGGCAGCGCTGGACCGATCAGATCTCTCATCGTGGTCAGGTCGGCCGGGCGCCCTTGGGCGGAGGAGCGCCGCAAGCGGCCGCGCCCCGGGGAGGTGCGCCAGCGCCACAGCCTCCTGCCGGCGGACCTCCTCCCGGCGACGGATTCACCGGCATCATCGGTGATCTGGTCGATGGGCGGTTCAGCGAAAAGAAGCCAAGCCGATCGCGAACCAGAATTCGAGGCTGCTGCGCGTACGCCTCGGCGAACCGTTCATGGCGCGTCAGGGGTCGATGGTCGCCTATCAGGGCAACGTGGACTTCTCCTTCGAGGGCGGCGGGGCCACGAAATTCATCAAGAAGGCGTTCACCGGTGATGGTCTGCCGCTGATGCGGTGCCAAGGGCAGGGTGATGTGTTCCTCGCCGAGCGCGCCTACGACGTGCACCTGCTGAACCTGAACAATGCCGGCTTGTCGATCAGTGGCAAGAACGTGCTCGCGTTCTCCTCGAGCCTCGACTGGAACATCGAGCGGGTTAAGGGCGGCAGCATGGTTGCGGGCGGGCTGTTCAACACGACGTTGCGCGGAACGGGATGGGTGGCGCTGACCACCGACGGCCCGCCGGTCGTACTCAA
>JAVRPX010000169.1:0-3369 GCA_032161985.1 Mycobacterium sp. | reverse complement strand
TGCTCGAGCGACACCACATTGGTTGAGGCCTTGCCGAGGGTCACTCGTTGGCCGCTCAGTGGGATCAGCTCCCGTCCTGATGGCTTCGAGACTTCCAGGTGGGAAGACATGTAGACCTCCTGTCCGGGCAATTTTGACCCAGCGGAGGTCTTCAGGTCGACAGGCGTGCCGCCGCGGGCCGTCGGAGGAGTTTCGACGACCCGCAGCTCGCCCTCCCCTAAGGCGAACTGGTGACTTTCTTCGAGAACCGAATGGCCCGCTTGACCAGCGCTGATTCCGACAGCGGTGGCCAAGGCCATTCGCTGCGGTCCTTGCCACGCGGTGCCGTCAGGAAGGCGAGACCGAGGACAAGGCCGAAGATCAGATGCCCGACCAACGTGATCACCACCGTGGCCACGTTCAGCGGGAACATCCGCTCCTCGCCATGCGGGGCCAGCGCGACGGTTGCCATCAGCCCTGCCCAGGTGGGAAAGACCGCGAAACCCACCGCGGACAGCACCGCGTAGACGTTCTTCCAGCGGTCGACGCCCAGCGCGAGGGCGACGACGAAGAACGCGACACCAAGTCCGCCTGCATCGCCGATGTACCGGTAGACGTAGCCGACTGCTGCACTGCCCGCGGTGTCCGGCTCACCAGTGACGAACGAACCCATCACGGGGATGAAGTCGCCCATCAGTCCCAGCACGTGCACGGCAAACAGCCGGGCTCCGTCATAGACGATGCACGCCACCATTCCGGCGATCAGGCCACGTCCGACGATCATGTCGATCCGGTGCGGTGCGAACGTGATGAGCGTTGCGAGCACGGCGACAAGCGCAATGGTCACCATCGTGATGGTGCTCTGCGGAGCCAGGCCGAAGACCTCGACCGAGGTCGCGAGGATCGGCATCGACGCCAGCAACAACACCAACCCGATCCGAGCGATATCCCACTTGGTGGGCTTGTGCCGGATCTTGCGCAGGTCGGCATAGCGCTGCCGCACTGTGTTGGCGACCTTGCCGACGACCGGCAGGTCAATGGGCCGCATGCGGACCGTCTTGCCGTCAAAGCCGCTGATGGCCTTCGGCAGCGCCTTCAAAGGCAGGTTGGCCGCGCGCAGCCGCGCTGTTTCTTCCTGAGCTGGCCGAGTGGTACCAGTCGGTGCTGTCGCGAACATCGTGCTTCCTAATGTCGTTGGTTTCCAGGAGGGACGACATCCATGGCCGTGATCACGTCGTTGCTGCGTAATCGCTGGAAAGCCAGATTTCAGCGCTCGAAGGGAAGGTTTTCCTATCCGCCGGGCAAGTAGCTAGTCGTAGGCCCCAAAAGGTCCTCACGCCGCCGAAATGACTGCGGCAGGCGACCATACGGGAAGGAGTGGGCCTTGAGGATCAAAACGTCGTCTCAGAAATGCCCCCTGTCAACATCCCTCCCCGAGCAGACGTATCCGAACTCTCCGGTGTGGTTTGCTCTCTGCAGAGGAGTCGCTGCGGCGATGATGATTCTTCGGCTACCCTAAGACTATTCGGCTGACACCCAAACTTGTTGCAGGGAAGGGGATTCCGATCCCTACGGGTTGCGCGGCCGCGGTCATCGTGCGTAGTGTTCGAGGCAGCGAAGGGGAGTAGCCCCCAATCGTGCAATCGACATACTGGCCGCGTTGGCAACTGCTGCGCGGCCCGGTTGCTCGGACCGATGGTATTCACCGGTGGGCGAGACCTTCGGCCGTACTGACCATGTCGGTTGCCGGCCGGAGGCATTTTTATCCTCGCGGCTGGTAGCCACCGACCGAGGAGTTGTGGGTGCTCGCCGCATTGCTTCTGAGCTTCGCCGTCATCTTCGTCGCCGAGATGGGCGACAAAACCCAACTGGTGGCGATGATGTTCGCGCTGCGTTACCGCTGGTGGGTAGTGTTGGCCGCCATCGCCGCCGCCACCACCGCGGTGCACGTCCTTTCGGTCGCCATCGGCCACTACCTCGGCGCAGCACTGCCGACACACCTGCTCGGCCTCATCGCCGGTGCGGCGTTCATCTTCTTCGGGTTGTGGACTCTGCGCGGTGACTCGCTCTCTGATGAGGAGGCGTCCCGTGCCGAGCGAGCCGCTGCACCCGCGTTCTTCGTGGTCACTTCCGCTTTCGTGCTTGCCGAGCTCGGTGATAAGACGATGCTCGCGACGATTACCCTTGCTGCGGACAACGATTGGCTGGGAGTGTGGATTGGCTCGACACTCGGCATGGTGGTCGCAGACGGACTCGCCATCGTGGTCGGGGCAGTCGCGGGCAAGCACCTGCCTGAGCGGCTCATCCAGATCACCGCAGCCGCGTTGTTCCTCCTCTTCGGTTCGTACATGCTCCTCGAGAACATCTTCCCGGCGGCACCGGGTGCGATCATCGTCGGCAGCGCGATTGCCGTCGTCCTCATTTTCGCCGCGGTCTTGCGCGCGATGCCAGAGCGGTTGCGTCCTGCAGTGCTCAGGACCGAGCACGCCTCGCCGACCGTTCTCGCCCAGCCGGGCCAGGAGGAAGTGCTAGAGCGAGAAATCGCTGAGCAACCGACGCAACAGCATGAGCGAAAGTGACCGACGTTTGACAGTTCCGATCAGGAGACGGGGCAGCTAGTCGGCTGCTACATGTGCGTTTTCTATGAGCACAGTGACGATCCGCTGTGAGGTCGCCACAATGGGGAAATGACCACCACGCCGGTCAGTGACCGCGGCGCGGGCCCGCGTCGCGCCATCCTCGGCCAGCTGCCCCGGATGTACAGGCCGGATGGAACGCCGATTCGAGTGCTGCTTGTCGACGACGAACGCGCGCTGACCAATCTCGTCCGGATGGCGCTGCAGTACGAGGGCTGGGAGATCGACGTCGCCCACGACGCCGCCGAGGCCGTCGAAAAATACCGCACCAACAGGCCCGACATCCTTGTGCTCGACATCATGCTGCCGGACATGGACGGATTGGGCGTGCTACAGCAGATCCGCAACTCCGATACGTACACGCCCACGTTGTTCTTGACCGCCCGCGATTCCGTCGTCGACCGCGTCACCGGGTTGACCGCGGGCGGAGACGACTACATGACCAAACCGTTCTCCCTCGAGGAACTCGTCGCCAGGCTGCGCGGGCTGCTACGCCGATCGGCGTACCTGACGCCTGCCGACGACGAGACTTTGACGGTGGGAGACCTCGAACTCGACGGCGCCAGCCGGGAGGTCACCCGCGACGGCGAACCGATCGCGCTGACGTCGACCGAATTTGAACTGCTGCGATTCCTGATGCGCAACCCGCGGAAAGCCCTGAGTCGCACGGAGGTTCTGCGGCGGGTGTGGGATTACGACTTCGGCGGGCGGTCGAGCATCGTCGATCTGTACGTCTCCTACCTGCGCAAGAAAA
>JAVRPX010000168.1:0-3994 GCA_032161985.1 Mycobacterium sp. | reverse complement strand
CGCCACGCCTCGTGGTTGATCGGCTCACCAACGCTACCGAGCAACCGCAGACTGGACAGGTCGTGGGCGTCGGGGATCTCGCGTCCCCACTTCATGAACATCCGGATCAGCGTCGGTGCCGTGTAGTAGATGGAGACGCCGTACTTCTCGATGATCTCGAAGTGCCGATGCTCGTTCGGCGAATTCGGGGTGCCCTCATAGACCACCTGCGTGACGCCGTTGGACAGCGGCCCGTACACGATGTAGGTGTGCCCGGTGACCCAGCCGATATCGGCGGTGCACCAATACACATCGGTGTCCGCCTTGACGTCGAACACCGCGTGGTGCGTATAGGACGACTGCGTCAGATACCCGCCGCAGGTGTGCATGATGCCCTTGGGCTTGCCGGTGGTTCCCGACGTGTAGAGCAGAAACAGTGGGTGCTCGGAGTCAAACGCCTCCGGCGTGTGCTCGGTCGACGCCGGATCGACCGTGTCGTGCCACCACAGATCGCGCCCGTCGGTCCACGGGATGTCAATTCCGGTGCGCCGCACCACCAGCACATGCTCGACCGACTTCTGTCCGTCAACCGCCTCGTCGACAGACTCCTTCAGCGACACCGCCTCACCACGCCGGTACTGGCCGTCGGAGGTGATCACCAGCTTGGCCTCGGCATCCTCGATGCGCGCCGCCAGCGCCGTCGCCGAAAACCCGGCGAACACCACCGAATGCATGATGCCCAGCCGGGCGCAGGCCAGCATCGCCACGATCGCCTCGGGCAGCATCGGCATGTAGATCGCGACCCGGTCGCCGGCGACCAGCCCGAGATCGGTCAACGCATTCGCGGCCTTGCTGACCTCGGCCAGCAGATCGGCATACGTCAGCTCCCGGCTGTCGCCCGGTTCGCCCTCCCAACAGATCGCCACCCGATCGCCGTTACCGGCCTCGACGTGGCGGTCCACGCAGTTATAGGCGACGTTGAGTTTGCCTCCGACGAACCACTTGGCGACCGGGGCATCCGACCAGTCGAGCACCTCGTCGAATGGGGTGTCCCAGGACAGTCGGTTGGCCTGCTTCGCCCAGAACGCCAACCGATCGTCCTCGGCCTCGTCGTACAGCTCCTCGGTGGCGTTGGCCTGCGCCGCGAATTCCTCGGACGGCGGGTAGACGGACTGAACTTCGGTGTGCGAGTCAGACATGTCTGTGAGCGTAGTCACCCGACGTGGCGCCCACGTTGGCAAGGACAATGACTGCTATGGGCGTCACGTCGAACATCGCCGGAGCGTTCGGCATGACCGAGGATGCGTGGAAGCGCCATGCCAACCCGTGGAGCGTTTGGACGCGGTTCGCGGCGATCCCGCTGATGATCCTGACGATCTGGAGCCGGGTATGGCTGGGCTGGTGGTGCCTGGTGCCGGTTGCCGCGGTGATCGTCTGGCTATGGCTGAACCCGCGTGTCTTCGCACCGGTGGAAACGCCGACGAGTTGGGCGGCGAAGGGTATCTACGGAGAAAAGTTGTGGCTGAAGGAGCGTGATCGGGTGCCACCCGATCACCTGAGGGTGCTGCGACTGCTCGTCCCGGTGGGCGCCGCGGGCTTCGTGCTCCTGACCTTTGGCCTGGTGCGGCTTGAGGTCTGGCCGACCGTGTTCGGTGCCAGCCTGATCGTGCTGGCTCAGCTCTGGCGGATCGACAGGCTCGTCGTGTTCTACGAGAGCACGCAGTAGCCTGTGCTGCCGTGACGAACGCGGCTGACCCGCTTGCCCCGTTGGCCGAGCTGCCAGGCGTGGCCGCCGCCGGCGAGGAAGCCCGTGAGGCGCTGGGCCGCGTCCATCGCCATCGCACGAATCTGCGGGGATGGCCAACGACAGCGGCCGAGGCGTCGCTGCGGGCGGCGCGGGCATCCTCGGTGCTAGACGGTGGCTCCCTGCAGGTGTCGGACGTCGGCGCGCCCGAACCGGTACTCGCAGGCGCGCTGCGGGTGTCGGAGGCCTTGGAAGGCGGGGCGACGTCGTTGATCGGCGTGTGGCAACGGGCGCCGCTTCAGGCGATCGCCCGATTGCACGCGCTGGCCGCAGCTGACCTGGCCGACGACGACCGGCTGGGCCGTCCGCGCAGCGACGTCGACGTCGGCCGCCGGCTGGCATTGCTGGCCGACATCGTCACCGGCGGGACCCGAGTGCCCGCGCCGGTGCTCGCCGCCGTCGTCCACGGCGAGCTGCTGACGCTGGAGCCCTTCGGTACCGCCGACGGCGTGGTGGCCAGGGCGGTGTCGCGGCTGGTGACCATCGCCAGCGGTCTGGACCCGCACGGCCTCGGCGTGCCAGAGGTGTATTGGATGCGGCACTCGGGCGACTACCGGGCCGCGGCGCGTGGGTTTTCCTCGGGCACACCCGACGGCCTAGCGGCGTGGCTTGTGTTGAGCGCCAGGGCCCTACATGCCGGTGCCCGAGAAGCGATGTCCATCGCGCAGGCCGCGTCCTCCTGATCGGCGGCGGAGTCCTCAGCAACGCGAAGCGGGCGACGCTCCGAAATGATTCGGCTCGCCGCCCGCTAGCACGGACTCCGGTTACCAAGCGTGCTTTTGTGGGTTGCGTGGGTGACCTCGGCGTCCTTGCAATGCGCTACGACTGCAACCCCACCCAAGGGGTCGTCGTGGCCGTCCGCTCTTCGCAATTACGCAGGCCCGCAACACTTTTGCCTATTCCGCGGCATGTGCTCCGCGTGGGGGCCGGGATCCGTGCGGGGTAGCCTGCCTTCGGGAGGTCGAGCCTTCTCTTCCGGCTCGGTCTTGGCCTAACCAGGCTTCCGTGCTTCCTTTGTACTCCGTGACTCCGGTCACATCAAGGCCCAATTGCGGGCGACTCGCGATCGTTACACCGCGGTGCCAGCTACTTGCCTCGTTTTACGGAGTAGCTACTCAGAAAGCGAAGCGGCGCAGCAGCGAGTACGTCAACGCGCCCGCGGCCAGGGCGCTCACTCCGACCGCCGCGGTGGTTGCGACTGCAGCGCCCGACGGGGCGGGAATGCGGTCGCGCAGCGACACCGGCTTGGAGAACGTGAGCACCGGCCAACCCCGCGCCGCGGCTTCTTTGCGCAGTGCGCGATCGGGGTTCACCACGGTGGGATGGCCGACGGCCCCGAGCATCGGCACGTCAGTGATTGAGTCGGAGTACGCGTAGCAATGTTCGAGTGCGTAGCCCTCCCGGGCGGCGAGCGCACGGATCGCTTCGACCTTGCCATCGCCGTAGCAGTAGAAGGCGATCTCGCCGGTGTAGCGGCCGTCCTCGACGACCATCCTGGTGGCCATCGCGTGGGTGGCGCCCAGTGCGCGGGCGATCGGCGCGACGATCTCCTCGCCAGACGCCGAAACCACGACCACGTCGCGGCCGCAGATCTTGTGGTCGGCGATCAAGTCGGCGGCTTCGGCGAACACCAGCGGGTCGACGATGTCGTGCAGCGTCTCGCCGACGATCGACTTCACCTGCTCGACGTCCCACCCGGTGCACATGTTCGCGACGTAGGACCGCATCCGGTCCATTTGATCGTGGTCGGCACCCGACATGAGGAACAGGAACTGTGCGTAGGTCGACTTGAGCACTGCGCGCCGATTGATTAGCCCCTGATCGAAGAAAGGTTTGCTGAACGCCAACGTGCTCGATTTGGCGATGACGGTCTTATCAAGATCGAAGAAGGCGGCGGTCCGAACGGGCCTGCCGGACGGCGTTTCGGTCTGCGGCGCAATCAACCCGCCGGCCGCCGGCTCGGGTGCGGTCACAGCGCCCAGCATAGGGGCCGGTGCGTGACAAGAGACGACAGAGTGTACAAATTGGCAGTTCACGACAGGTGCCGGTGACTGCAATCTTTCCTGCTATCCGGTGCTTTCTTCGGCAAGCAGTACTTGCGCCCATCCGCAGTGCCGTGTGTATAGTGAGCATTACTCGGCTTATGCCGGGTGTGCATCAGCCCGACCCCCCGGGGCTGATACACGACGACCTCCGCCTCCTCCCCCCCTG
>JAVRPX010000167.1:0-3356 GCA_032161985.1 Mycobacterium sp. | reverse complement strand
GCACAAGGAGATACGACAGCCCGGCGTGCCGCTTGGAGCCCTTCTCGGTGCGCGCCACCACGAAGCACCACTGCGACAGGTGCGCCATCGACGTCCACACCTTCTGGCCGTTGATCACCCACTGGTCACCGTCGAGCTCGGCCGTCGTCGACACGTTGGCCAGGTCACTTCCCGCGCCGGGTTCCGAGTAGCCCTGACACCACAGCTCGGTCACGTCGAGGATCTTCGGCAGGAAACGCTTCTTCTGCTCTTCGGTGCCAAACGCGATCAGCGTCGGCCCGAGCAGTTCCTCACCGAAGTGGTTGACCTTGTGGGGCGCGTCCGCGCGGGCGTACTCCTCGTAGAACGCGACCCGGTGCGCGACCGACAGGCCTTGGCCGCCGTGCTCGACCGGCCAGCCCAGGCAGGTCAGACCGGCAGCTGCCAGATGCTGGTTCCAAGCCCGTCGTTCGTCGAATGCCTCGTCCTCGCGACCCGGGGCGCCGAGGCCCTTGAGCGCGGCGAATTCGCCGACCAGGTTGTCGGCGAGCCAGTCGCGGACCTCGGCCCTGAACTCCTGGACCTCTATCACCCCTGTAGGCTAACCTACCAAGCACTTGCTTTGTTAGAGGAGCATCGATGACATCGCCCGGCGGGCAGGAGCGGAGCGACCGGGGAATGTCCCAGCCGAGGACCATTCCACAGGTCCTGGACGGGATTGCCGACCAATTCTCCGAGCGCAACGCGCTGGTCGCTGCCGGCGGTGCCGGCGATCCTGCCGGGGTGGATAGGCGGCTGACCTTCGCCGAACTACGCGACGAGGTCCGCCGGGCCGCCGCGGCGATGATTGACCTGGGCGTGAGCCCCGGAGACCGGGTCGCAATCTGGTCCCCGAACACCTGGCACTGGGTGGTCGCGTGCCTGGCGACCACCTACGCCGGCGGCGTGCTCGTGCCGCTGAACACCCGCTACACCGCCGGCGAAGCCACCGACATCCTGGCGCGCACCGGCGCACCGCTGCTGTTCGCGTCCGGCGAGTTCCTCGGCGCCGACAAAGCCGCTTCGATCGACCGCGACGCGCTGCCGGATCTGCGGCACATCGTCCGGGTGCCGATTGAGAAGGATGACGGAACCTGGGACGACTTCATGAGCCGCGGCAAGAAGGACGGGGCTCTCGAGTCCGCTGATATTCGCGCCGCGGCCGTCAAACCCGACGACGTCTCCGACATTCTGTTCACCTCTGGCACCACCGGCCGTAGCAAGGGCGCTCTGTGCGCGCATCGACAGTCGCTGGCCGGCTCTGCGGCCTGGGCCGAGTGCGGCGAGATCACCAGCGAGGACCGCTACCTCTGCATCAACCCGTTCTTCCACAACTTCGGCTACAAGGCCGGAATCCTGGCGTGCCTGCAGACCGGGGCGACGCTGATTCCGCAGCTGACGTTCGACCCCGAACAGGCCATGGCTGCGGTGGCCGACCACCGCATCACCGTGCTGCCCGGGCCACCGACGATCTACCAGACGCTGCTCGACCACCCCAAGCGCGGTGACTACAACCTGGCCTCGCTGCGGTTCGCAGTCACCGGCGCTGCGGTCGTCCCGGTCGTGCTGATCGAACGCATGCAGACCGAACTGGACATCGACATCGTGCTGACGGCGTACGGCCTGACCGAGGCCAACGGCTTCGGCACCATGTGCCGGGCCGACGACGACGCCGTCACCGTCGCCACCACCTGCGGCCGGCCGATCGCAGACTTCGAGCTGCGAATTGGTGAACATGACGAAGTCCTGCTGCGGGGGCCGAACGTGATGCTTGGTTATCTCGACGATCCGGAAGCCACCGCGGCGGCGATCGATGCCGACGGCTGGCTGCACACCGGCGACGTGGGCCGCGTCGACGACGCGGGGAACCTGAAGATCACCGATCGGCTGAAGGACATGTATATCAGCGGCGGATTCAACGTCTACCCGGCCGAGGTCGAGCAGGTGCTGGCCCGGCTGGATGGCGTCGTCGAGTCCGCTGTCATCGGTGTGCCCCACGAACGGCTCGGCGAGATCGGCAAGGCGTTCATCGTCACCAAGGCCGGCGTGACGCTCGACGAAGAGACGGTAATCGCCTACACGCGCGAGCATTTGGCGAAGTTCAAGACGCCGCAATCGGTGGAGTTCCTCGATGTGCTGCCGCGCAACCCGGGCGGCAAGGTGGTCAAGCCACTGTTAAGAGAAAGATCCTGATGGACCTGAGCTTTGACGACGACACGCTGGCGTTCCAGTCCGAGGTACGCGACTTTCTTTCGTCGAACAAAGCGTCGTTCCCGACGAAGTCGTATGACACCGCCGAGGGCTTCGAGCAGCATCGGCGCTGGGACAAGACGCTTTTCGACGCCGGTCTGTCGGTGATCACCTGGCCCGAGAAGTACGGCGGACGTGATGCGACGCTGTTGCAGTGGGTGGTGTACGAGGAGGAGTACTTCCGCGCCGGTGCGCCGGGGCGGGCGAGCGCCAACGGCACCTCGATGCTCGCGCCGACGCTGTTCGCGCACGGCACCTCCGAGCAGCTGGATCGGGTGCTGCCGAAGATGGCCAGCGGTGAGGAGATCTGGGCGCAGGCGTGGTCGGAGCCGGAGTCCGGTAGTGACCTGGCATCGCTGCGATCGACGGCGACCAGGACTGACGGCGGCTGGCTGCTCAACGGCCAGAAGATCTGGAGTTCGCGAGCACCGTTCGGCGAGAGAGCTTTCGGGCTGTTCCGTTCCGATCCCGAGGCTGAGCGCCATCGCGGGCTCACCTATTTCATGTTCGACCTGAAGGCCAACGGCATCACCGTCCGGCCAATCGCGCAGCTCGGTGGTGATACCGGCTTTGGCGAGATCTTCCTCGACGATGTCTTCGTGCCAGACCCTGATGTCATCGGCGAAGTGCACGACGGCTGGCGCGCCGCGATGAGCACGTCGAGCAATGAGCGCGGGATGTCGCTCCGCAGCCCGGCCCGCTTCCTGGCACCTGCCGAACGGCTGGTGGCGCAATGGAAGGCCAACCCCGACCCCGTCTACGCCGATCGGGTGGCCGACGCCTGGATCAAGGCGCAGGCCTATCGGTTGCATACATTCGGGACAGTGACGCGGGTGGCCGGCGGCGGCGAGCTCGGTGCCGAGTCGTCGGTGACCAAGGTGTTCTGGTCGGACCTCGACGTCGCACTGCATCAGACGGCGCTGGACCTGCGCGGCGCCGACGGAGAACTCGCCGGCTCGTGGACCGACGGGCTGTTGTTCGCCCTCGGTGGCCCGATCTACGCGGGCACCAACGAGATTCAGCGCAACATCATCGCCGAGCGGCTGCTGGGCCTGCCGCGGGAGAAGACAAAGTGAATTTTGAAACCG
>JAVRPX010000166.1:0-6072 GCA_032161985.1 Mycobacterium sp. | reverse complement strand
GCATCCGCCCCGTTCACCGACGGGCAGTGGCTGTTGTCCCACAATGGTGTGGTCGATCGTGCCGTCCTGCCACCGTCATCTGGCGCGGAGTCCACCGTCGACAGCGCGCTGCTGGCGGCGCTGATCTTCGAGCGTGGACTCGACGCGCTCGGTGACACTATCGCGGAGGTCGCGGCCGCAGACCCCAACGCACGGCTGAACATATTGGCGGCCAACGGATCTCAGCTGCGCGCCACCACGTGGGGCGACACCCTGTCGGTGCTGCGTCGAGACGACGGCGTGGTGCTGGCCAGTGAACCATACGACGACAACCCCGACTGGCAGGAGATCCCCGACCGCCACCTCGTCGTGGTCGAGGCCTCTCGCGTCGAGTTGATCCCCCTGAAAGGATCGTCATGACCCTCTCGCTGTCCAACCACCTGGCCGCCGACTCGGCGGCCCAGGCACTGCGCCGAGACGTGCGGGACGGACTGACACAGACACCGAAATCATTGCCGCCCAAGTGGTTCTACGACTCGGTGGGCAGTGACCTGTTCGACCAGATCACCCGGCTAACGGAGTACTATCCGACCCGCGCCGAGGCGCAGATCCTGCGTGCGCGGTCGACCGAGATCGCAGTTGCGTCGGGTGCCGACACTCTGGTCGAGCTCGGCAGCGGCACCTCCGAGAAGACCCGCATGCTGCTGGACGCGTTGCGCGACAGCGGATCGCTGCGCCGGTTCATCCCGTTCGATGTCGACGCCGGGGTGCTCAATGCGGCGGGCGCGGCGATTCAGCGCGAGTACCCCGGCGTCGAGATCGATGCGGTGTGCGGCGATTTCGAGGAGCACCTCGCCGAGATTCCGCGCGTCGGCCGCCGCTTGGTCGCGTTCCTCGGCTCGACGATCGGTAACCTGACGCCGGGTCCGCGAGCCGATTTCCTGGCCGCGCTGTCGGACACCTTGCAACCCGGCGACAGCCTGTTGCTTGGCACCGACCTGGTCAAGGATGTCGACCGGTTGGTGCGTGCCTACGACGACAGTGCGGGCGTGACAGCGAAGTTCAACCGCAACGTGCTGGCGGTGGTCAACCGGGAACTCGACGCCGATTTCGATCTCGACGCGTTCGAGCATGTCGCCCGATGGAACGCCGATGAGGAGCGCATCGAGATGTGGTTGCGTGCCACGAGCGCGCAGCGGGTCCTCATCGCAGCACTCGACCTGGCTGTCGAGTTCGCCGCGGGCGAGGAGATGCTCACCGAGGTGTCCTGCAAGTTCCGGTCTGAGGGAGTTGAGGCCGAACTGGCGGCGGCGGGTCTGCGGCGCACGCATTGGTGGACCGATCCGGCCAGTGACTTCGGGCTGTCCCTGTCGACGAAATGAGCCTCGCTGATCAATGGCGGGCGGCCCGCCCGAAGGTCGCAGGCCTGCACCTCGACAGCGCCGCGTGCTCGCGGCAGAGTCTCGCGGTCATCGACGCGGCCGCCCAGCACGCCAGGCACGAGGCCGAAGTCGGCGGATACGTTGCCGCCGAGGCCGCCGCTCCCGCGCTCGAGGCCGGCCGCGCCGCCGTCGCGGCGCTGACCGGGATGAGCGGTTCCGATGTCGTCTTCACCACCGGCTCCAACAGCGCACTCGACCTCCTGCTCAGCAGCTGGCCCGGAGAACGCAGCGTCGCCTGCCTGCCCGGCGAGTACGGCCCCAACCTCGCTGTCATGGCGGTCAACGGGTTCCAGGTCAGCGCGCTGCCCGCCGACGAAAACGGCCGACTCGCGGTCGACGACGCTGTCCGCCGGCTGGCCACCAGCCCGCCCGCGCTCGTCCACCTCACCCCGTTGGCCAGCCATCGGGGGTTGGCCCAGCCGCTGGCCGAGCTCGCCGGGCTGTGCCGCGAGTTCGGTGTGCCGCTGGTGGTCGACGCCGCACAGGCGCTGGGACACCTCGACTGCGCGGTCGGCGCAGCCGCGATCTACAGCTCGTCACGCAAGTGGATGGCGGGCCCACGAGGCGTCGGCGTGCTTGCGGTTCGTCCGGAGCTCGCGCAGCGGCTGAGGCCGCGGCTACCTCCGCCGGAATGGGGCTTGGGCATACCAGTGATGCAGACGCTGGAACTGGGCGAGGCGAATGTCGCTGCGCGCGTGGGTTATTCGGTGGCATTGGGGGAGCATTTGGCCGCGGGGCCCGACCAAATCCGCGACCGGCTGGCCGAGCTTGGCCGGATGACCCGGGGTGCCCTGGCCGACGTCCGGGGCTGGCGGGTGGTCGAGCCGCTAGACGAGCCGACCGCGATCACCACGCTGGAGCCGCGCAACGGTGCCGACCCGCAGAAGGTGCGGGCATGGCTGATCGCCGAGCGCGGCATCGTCACGACCTACGCCGAGCTGCAGCGCGCGCCATTCGAGATGGCAAAGCCGGTCCTGCGGGCCTCGCCCCATGTCGACACCACCCCCGAGGACCTCGATCAATTCGCCGAGGCCCTGGCCGCCGCGACCACGCAGGTGTGACCTAGCGCACTTTTGGTTATCCCACGTCCATGACACGAGGGAGCCGGAGATGACGCAGGTAGAAGGCGACTCGGCCAAGCCGGCGGATGACCGGCCGAAACAACCCAAACGCGACCGCACCCATTGGCTGTACATCATGGTGATCGTCGGCGTCGTCGCCGGCGTGGTGGTGGGCCTGTAGGCGCCCGAAACCGGCAAGTCGCTTGGCGTGCTCGGCACCATGTTCGTCAACCTGATCAAGATGATGATCGCGCCGGTCATCTTCTGCACGATCGTGCTCGGCATCGGCTCGGTCCGTAAGGCGGCTTCCGTCGGGAAGGTCGGCGGTCTGGCGCTGGTCTACTTCCTTGTCATGTCCACCGCTGCCCTTGGCATCGGCCTCTTGGTGGGCAACCTGATCAGCCCCGGCACCGGCCTGAACGTCGATGGCGATCCGAGCGCGGGCGAGAAGCTCGCCGAAGAAGCGCACGGGTCTGGCGGCACGATGGATTTCATCCAGGACATCATCCCGAAGACGCTGTTCTCGTCGCTGACAGCAGGCAATGTGCTGCAGGCGCTGTTCGTCGCGTTACTGGTCGGCTTCGCCGTCCAGGCGATGGGCAGCACGGGGGAGCCGGTGCTGCGCGGGATAGCACTGCTGCAGAAGCTGGTCTTCCGTATCCTGGCCGGAATTCTGTGGCTGGCGCCGATCGGCGCATTCGGTGCGATCGCGAAAGTAGTGGGCGACACCGGTTTTGACGCGGTAATTCAGTTGGGTGTGTTGATGTTGGCCTTCTACCTCACGTGCCTGATCTTCGTGTTCGGCGTGCTCGGCACGCTGCTGCGCTTCGCCGCCAAGGTTTCGGTGTTCAAGCTGGTCCGCTACCTGGCGCGCGAGTACCTGTTGATCGTCGCGACGTCGTCGTCGGAGTCCGCGCTGCCGCGACTGATCGCCAAGATGGAGCACGCCGGCGTGCAGCCCACCACTGTGGGCATCGTTGTGCCGACAGGGTATTCGTTCAACCTTGATGGCACCGCCATCTACATGACGATGGCGTCGCTGTTCATCGCGGACGCGATGGGCAACCCGCTGTCGATCGGCGAACAGCTAGGGCTGCTGCTGTTCATGATGGTGGCGTCCAAGGGCGCGGCAGGCGTCACCGGCGCCGGGCTGGCCACACTGGCCGCAGGCCTGCAAAGCCACCGGCCCGAACTGCTCGACGGCATCGGCCTGGTCGTCGGCATCGACAAATTCATGTCCGAGGCCCGCGCGCTGACCAACTTCTCCGGCAACGCCGCCGCCACTGTGTTGATCGGCGCGTGGACGCAGTCCCTGGACCACGGGCAGATGCACCAAGTGCTCGACGGCGACAAGCCGTTCGACGAGCGCACCATGGTCGACGACGAGGACACGGACGATACGTCAGCGGGCGATCATGAACCCGCGAAAGCCGGCCGCTAGCCGGCTTTGTGAGCCGTCAGTAGGTATGCCGGCATCTTCTGCCGGCCCTTCTCGTCTTTCTCGAACGTCGGCATCTCGAAGGGCGCGTCGGGGGGAAGCGCCCCGCCCATGTTCGCGTGGATGAACGCCGGACGGATCTCGTCGATTTCCCAGTGCTTGGACACCGCCGCGCGCAACTCGTCCTCGGTGACGGTGTTGGGTCCGAAGTCCGCCTCTGCGGGGAATGCGCCATTTGCGAACACCAGGATGAAGTAGGTGGCTCCAGGCGCCGCGGCGCGGTGTACGGAGCGCAGGTAGCCGTCGCGACCCTCGATCGGAAGCGAGTGGAAAAGCGTGCTGTCGATGATGGTCGAGAACCGGCCGTCGTAGCCGGTGAAGGACGTGATGTCGGCCTGCACGAACGAAGCGGTGGACAGGTTGCGTTCCTGCGCCGCCTTGTCGGCGGCGGCGACGGCCGTCGGCGTCAGGTCGATGCCGACCACCGTGTAGCCGTCGGCGGCCAATGACAGCGACAGTTCGGCGTACCCACAGCCGGCGTCCAGCACGTCACTGCGGACCTTTCCCGCCGCGATGAGCGCTGCCAACTCGGGTTGCGGCTCGCCGATGTTCCACGGTGGCGGGCCCTCGAATGCGCCCTGTTGGCGGTATGCGCTGTCCCAGTCCATTACGTCAGATGCCATGGGAGCCAACCTACTCCGCCGGTGCAACGTCCCAGGTGTGCACGGGTTTGTTGGTGTGCATCCGTTCGCAATAGAGCCGAAGCATCCCGGCCAGCGCTTCGGGCCGCGTCATCCCGCGCTGCTGCAGCGCCTGCACGGCAGAGACCTGCCAGGCCGCGCCGTTACGTCCCGTTTTGGCGCGGCCCTCGATCACGCCGAGGTACCGGTCGCGCACTTCACCCGCGACTCCCCAGCGCCGTAATCCCTCATCGGCCATCGGCAGAAGCTGGCGCAGCACCAACTCATCGGGCGTCACCTCTCCAAGACCGGGCCAGTACAGCCGGGCGTCCATCCCATGCTGCGCGGCCTCAAGGAAATTGTGGTGCGCTGCAGCAAAACTCATCTTCGTCCACAGCGGGCGGTCCTCCTCGGATAGCGTCCGCAGCACGCCGTAGTAGAAGGCCGCGTTGGCCATCATGTCCACCACGGTCGGGCCTGCGGGCAGTACCCGGTTCTCCACCCGCAGGTGCGGCCTGCCGACCCCGTCCTGTTCCACGACGTCGTACACCGGTCGGTTCCACCGGTAGATGGTTCCGTTGTGCAGCCGCAGTTCCGCGAGCTTCGGCGTGCGGCCTGCCGATAGCTCGCTGACCGGATCCTCGTCCGACAGCTCGGGAAGAAGCGACGGGAAGAAGCGCACGTTCTCTTCGAACAGGTCGAAGATCGACGTGATCCAGCGTTCGCCGAACCAGACTCGTGGACGCACGCCCTGCGTCTTGAGCTCGTCGGGACGGGTGTCGGTGGCCTGGGTGAACAGCTCGATGCGGGTCTCTGCCCATAGCTGATGGCCGAAGAAGTACGGGGAGTTGGCTCCGAGCGCCAGCTGCGGCCCGGCCAGCACCTGCGCGGCGTTCCAGTTCTTCGCAAAGTCGGCGGGGGAGACCTGCAGATGCAACTGCATGCTGGTGCATGCCGACTCCGGTGCGATCGACTCCGTTTGCAGGCTCAGCCGCTCAGGGCCCGCGATGTCGATCAGGATGTCCTCGCCGCGGGCGGTGAAAATCGAATCGTTGAGCGCCTGATAGCGCGTCGACTCGCTCATCCATCGTCCCGAAAGGTGTTCTGGCATCAGCGTCGGCAGGATTCCGATCATGACGATGTGTGCGTCGTTGCCGTTGGCCTTGGCCTCCGCGGCGTTGAGGCTGGCCCGCACCTCGGCCTCGAGCTCGAGTGCCGCACGGCCGGGCAGTCGCCGCGGCGGGACGTTGAATTCGATGTTGTAGGCGCCCAATTCGGTTTGGTATGCCGGGTCGGCGATGGACGCCAGCACCTCCTGATTGTTCATTGCGGGCTGATAGTCGGCGTCGACGAGATTGCACTCGATCTCCATGCCGGTCAGTGGCCGCTCGAACTCGAAACTGGACTGGGCGAGCATGGTTTCGAAGACGTCCAGGCACAGTTGCACCTTGCGCCGGTACTCGCGGCGGTGC
>JAVRPX010000165.1:0-12230 GCA_032161985.1 Mycobacterium sp. | reverse complement strand
CCCCGAAGCGGTCAGCGCTTCCGCAATTCACAATGCCAAACGCGGTCCGTTGGTGGGTATTCCGGGTGCGCCGGCAACGATCGGCGCACCACTCGGTGAGGATGAATCGGGATGGGCGGTCTGCGATGACGCGACGAGCACCACCGTCATCGCCGGAGATGTACCCACTAGCGAGCTCGCCACCGGACACCGCGTTCTGGTCACCCCCCGCTCGGAAAGTGCTGCGATGACGTATCTGCTGTATGACGGCCGGCGCGCGAAGGTGGACCTGCGTAACCGCGCCGTGGTCCGGGCGCTGAAGCTGGATGCTGTTGCACCGCGGCCTGTCTCGCGTGCTCTGCTGGACGCGGTGCCCGAGGCACCTCCTATCGCTGCGCCTCACATTCCCGCCATCGGTTCACCAAGCCCGTTGCGTGGATTCCCGGTAGGAACTGTGATTCGGATCGCCCGCGCGGCCGCCGAGGAGTATTTCGTCGTACTCGCGCGCGGAGTGCAGCGGATCGGGCAGGTTGCCGCGGATCTCATCCGGTTCACCGACTCACAGGACGCCCGCGACATCGTCGCCGTCGCTCCTGACATCATCGGAACCGTGCCGATCCTCGACACGTTGCGTGTCTCAGCGTTTCCGGAGCGCGCGGGTGTTTCCAACGACAACATTGTGTGCGCTCGGTGGCGGCCCGGTCCGGAAGGCGCCAATACCGCTGTGTTAATGGGCAATTCGCTTCCGGTCGGCAGCGCGAGCCCGGTCGCTCTGGCCCAGGACGACCGCGATGGTCCCAGCGTCGACAGCGTCTCCATACCACGGGGTCGCAGCGTGTACGTTCGGTCGTCAGCGATCACCGGAGACGGCGCGAGCGCAGGCGCTCTCTACTTCATCGACGATTCGGGTGTCGTGTTCGGCCTACGCGACGAGGACACCGCCAAGCACCTCGGTCTCACTGCCGCGCCCGTACCTGCGCCCTGGCCAGTGCTCGCGCGGCTGCCGCGCGGTCCGGAGCTGAGTAGAGACGCCGCGTCAGTCGCGCGTGACAGCGTCGCGGGACCGTCGTAGGCGGGCCGCCGACGCGGTCATGGCGACTGTCGCCACGGATAGTGCGAGACAGATCGCGGCTCCGCCGACGGCGTACCGGTGGGCCCGACGGTCAGAGGGCGTGGCGGCGGGATACGACACGGGTCGCGACTGTGTTCTCCCGAGTACCGGTGCCGATGTCCCGTCACCGCTGACCGCGGCCAGCGCGTCGACCACACCATGCCCCAGAACCGGATCCCACCCGGCAGCAGGACGGTGCGCCGTCTCCTCAATGCGTTGCATGACCTGCCGCGCAGTCAATTCGGGCGATCGTGACCGCACCAACGCGACGATGCCGGTCACCACGGGCGCGGCATAGCTCGTACCAGAGATCGGCATCGGGTCGCCGGACGTGGGCAGGCTACTCATCAGGCCTTCGCCGTCGGGATCCAGCGACACGATGCCTTCGCCCGGAGCTGCGACATCCACCCACGGCCCGGCCAGACTGAACGCCGACGGTGCTCCGTGCGCGTCGACCGATCCCACAGTCAACACGTAGTCGTCGTACCAGGCCGGACTGACGACGACGGTTACGCGGTCCCAATCCGGTTGCCCGGGCCGAGCCGGATCGGTTGCGGGGTTCTGCTCTGGGCATTGGCCGGGACCGCCGACATTTCCAGCGGCCGCCACCACAACGACGTTCTTGACGTCGACGGCGTAGGCCAGCGCGGCGCCCAGCGGACGGTCATCCAGGCCGCCGTCGGTGGACAGGCACGCGACCGAGGACACATTGATTACTGTCGCGCCCATGTCGGCGGCCGTGCGTACGGCCCTCGCTAGGGTGTCCACGTCACCGAACCCGGATCCGGATGGGTCGTCCGCCGCCCGGAACTTGTTGCTGGATTGACGAATGCTCACGATGGTGGCGTCGGGTGCGATGCCGCTAAACGTGGACCGCCCGGAATCCGGCTCTGCACCCACAATTCCCGCCACTACCGTGCCGTGACCATCACAATCGTCGGTGCCGTCCCCGGTGTACACGTAGTCGCCGCCGGGGACGAGATGGGGAAGGAGGCGATGGCGTGCCACGCCGGTGTCGATAATGGCGACGGTCTGCCCCGCCCCGCGAGTGAATTCCCAGACTTGCTGTAGCTCGAGGCCATTGAGCTGTCCCACGGCAGCCATCTTGGCCTCGGCGGGGGACGCTGCGGCACAACGCTCTTGCTGCTCAGTGGGTCGCGGTGGCGCCGGTGGACTCGGTTTGGGCAACATCGAATCGTCGACCGGGGGTGGCGTAACCGCGGACACCGGCGGGGCATTGAAGAGCGGGAAGGTGACGAGAATGCCAGCGACGCAAAGCCGTAGCACCTGCGCAGTGCAAGTCGTCACGGCAGGCTCACCCCACGGATCAACCCGTAGAGCCCGCCGACCCAACACGCGAGTGGCACAACCGCCGCGAGCGCGAGATATTCCGACACTTCGACTGTGCGGCGCACGAGGGGATTGACCGTCGCACCGAATTCTGCGCCCAGCATGCTGAGACCGACCGCGGTTGCGATGAGACAAACCCAATTCGCCTGGCCTGGTACCGAAACCACGACGAGCGCAACACCAGCCGCAGTGGCCGTCGTGCCGCCGGCGAACAGGGCGGTGCGGCGGCACATGTCGATGTGCGTGCGGGCGCGCAGTACCATCGCCAGCCCGACTACGACTGCGAAGACCGCACCCTTTGGCCACATACGACCGTCATCGACACAATCCCATGCGACGAGCGCAGCACCGAGCGCCGCGGCACCCGCCGAACCGATGACCAGGCCGGTCAAGGTGTGGTGTGCAGTGACCGCGCGGGGCGTCTCCGAGGCGGAACCATCGTCTGCACGATCATCCGAGCCCGGCATTACGGGCGCCAAACCAGCGGCCGCGATGGACAATCTTGCTGACACACCGAGAGCGCCCAGGGAAAGCGCCGAGAGCGCCGCACCCGTCGTCGCGACCGGCAATGTCCACGTGACACCGCAGGCAGATGCCGCACTCGTCAAGGCGGTGAACGTTGCCAGTGCCGTCAAACAGACAGCGCCGCAGCGGGTGACGCGAAGCAGCAGGATCGAGATCGAGCACGCGACCGCAGCAGCGAGCAATGAGTTGGCCGTCGACGGACCGACGGGCACAGCGAGAAAGCCCGCTGCGGCTGCGAAGACGACCGCGATGACGCTCAGCGTGATACAGAGGATCGGGTCAGGGTGGGCGCGTCGCATGGCGACCGCTCCGATCGCAGCGGCCGACGCAATGGTGCCGCCGGTGATGACGTGACCGGTCGCATGGGTGACGATGCCGGACCACACCAAGGCCGTCGCACCGAGCACGGCCGCGCACAGGCACGCCGCGGTCGCCGTGGCCCGCGTTGGCGTGCGGCCAGTGTCAGCGGTGTCGATGACCGCGTGCCAGGGATCGTCTTCGATCCATTGGGGTGCCGGGGTAGCCGTCGTCGTCAGCAACAGCAGTTCGCCGTCGCGAATAGCGTTGTCGTGCAGGCTTGATGCCGAGTCGAGCCGCGTTTGGCCCACTCGCGATAGATGCCACTGTTTCCCCTCGTCCACGGCGACTCCGCCGCGCTGGACGAGGTCGACGATCGACGGCAATAGCACGCCGACCGGCGTTTCCCTCGGTAGGGCGAGATCGACGGTGTGTGGCCCGTGCTGAATCGATAACCTGCACAGTGAATCAGGCAATGCATCGCCTCCCATTTGACGCCCGCTCGTTTACCGTAGCCCGGTCTTCACGCATGGCTGCGCGGCAATCTCGTGGCCTGTGGATGGAACGAAACAGGGAAGCGCAGCGTCCTTCAGACGATGGATTTCTCCCGTGAACCACGACTACCCGCGCCGCTGGTGGCTGAGGGTGACATCACGGTGGAGGCACCGCCTGAGGTTCCGAAGGCCGTGCCCGCAAACCCGATTGCTCGTCTGTTGCCGGTGGCCATGCTCGTCGCCACCGGCGGCATGATGGCGCTGTACTTCACTTCGGGCACCGCGACGACCCGTGGTCCCATGTTCATGTTCTTTCCCGTCATGATGCTGGCGTCCGTCTTCGGCTCGCTCGCATACGGAACCCGCGGTGCCAACCACACCGCCCAGCTGAACGAGGATCGGCGCGACTACCTCGGCTACCTCGACGCGTTGGATCAGGCCGTTGCCAAGACGGCCGCCGACCAGCATCGCTCGCAGCACTGGGTGCATCCCGACCCGGAGGCGCTGTGGACTCTGCCCGGTGGTCGACGGATGTGGGAGCGCCGAAGCGACGATCCCGACTTCTGTCATATCCGAGTCGGCCGCGCCGACCAGCCGCTGTCCACCACACTCGTAGGGCCCGATCTCGGTCCGATCGATGGCCTGGATCCGGTGACCACGACGGCGGTGCAGCGGCTGATTCGACGCAGATCGCTGGCCGCCGACGTACCGGTAGCGGTGCCATTGCGGTCATTTTCGGCCGTTACCGTGGACGGAGAACCTGCGGCGGCACGGGCACTGCTGAGCGCGATGGTCTGTCAACTGGCGGTCCTGCACAGCCCCGAGGATGTTCGGATCGCAACCGTGGTCGGCCCCACGTCGGAGGCCGACTGGGAGTGGCTGAAATGGCTTCCCCACCACCAGCATCCGCATCTGACGGACGCGCTCGGACCGGCCAGGATGACTTACCACACCCTCGGCGAGGCGACCATTGGTTGCAGGCCGCCGGACGATGGTGAATTGCCGCACACGGTGATCGTCGTCGATGACGGCTCGGCACCTGTGATCGAACAACCGTTCACCGCCGGGCCGCGCCTGCAGCTGCATCTAGACGGCGACACGAGCCCCGACAGTCTGACCAAGGCCCAGGCTTCGGTGTGCGCGCGAAGGCTGGCCCCTTACCGACCCACCTCAAACGACGTCGTCAGACATTCGTCGGCAGCGGT
Source organism: Mycobacterium sp. (assembly GCA_032161985.1). Taxonomy (GTDB): domain Bacteria; phylum Actinomycetota; class Actinomycetes; order Mycobacteriales; family Mycobacteriaceae; genus Mycobacterium. The sequence goes on along the minus strand of JAVRPX010000165.1, from coordinate 7,269 downwards.
CGACTGGCTTGACCTGATGAGCCTCGACGATCCCGCGAGCATCGACCCTGCGCGGCAATGGCCTGCACGGCAGGGGTGGCAACGCCTTCGCGTGCCAATCGGTGTGTCCGAACATGGCGACCCCGTGGAACTCGACATCAAGGAAGCCGCGCGAAACGGCATGGGACCGCATGGCTTATGTGTGGGCGCCACCGGGTCTGGAAAGTCAGAGTTCTTGCGCACGTTGATCCTCGGCATGATTGCGGCCCATCCTCCGGAAGTCCTCAACCTCGTGCTGGTCGACTTCAAGGGCGGCGCGACCTTTCTGGGCCTGGACCGGGTACGACATGTGTCGGCGATCATCACCAACTTGGCCGATGAAGCGCACCTCGTCGCGCGGATGCAGGATGCGCTCGCCGGTGAGATGAACCGTAGACAGGAACTGCTCAGGGCCGCAGGCCACTTCGCGAATGTGGCGGATTACGAGCACGCCCGGTCCCAAGGTCTCACCGCGTCACCGCTGCCCGCGCTGTTCATCGTGGTCGACGAGTTCTCCGAGTTGCTCAGCCGGCACCCCGACTTCGCAGAGTTGTTTGTTGCGATCGGACGGCTGGGACGTTCGCTCGGCATGCATCTATTGCTGGCCAGCCAACGGCTGGACGAGGGCCGACTGCGCGGACTGGAGACGCATCTGTCCTACCGGATATGCCTGAAGACCTTCTCCGCCAGCGAATCCCGGGCAGTGCTGGGGGTACCCGATGCGTACCACCTGCCCAGTTCGCCCGGTGCGGCATATCTGAAGACCGCGTCAGGAGAGTTGGTGCGATTTCAAGCCGCCTTCGTGTCCGCCCCGCACGAGAGGCCGAGCACGGCGCAGCGCCCTGACGCGCCGGTTACGCCGCGGGTGTTCACCGCGGCGGCCGCCGGCCGGGTGATCGAGCGTCCAGAACACGACCACGAGGTCGGCGCGCGGACAGTAACCCTGATGGACACCGTGCTGAACCGGTTCGCGGGCCATGGCACGCCGGCGCATCCGGTTTGGCTGCCGCCGTTGAAGGAGTCGCCTGCACTGGACGTTCTGATTAATGGCACTGGAGCGGATCGTCCGCTATCGGTGCCGATCGGGTTGGTCGACTGCCCATACGATCAGCGCCGCGATGTGTTGAGAGTCGACTTGGCCGGAGCGGCAGGCCATGTCGCGATCGTCGGCGCACCGCAATCGGGTAAGTCGACGGCGCTGCGCACGTTTGTGATGGCGGTCGCCGCCACCCATGACCCGTCGGCCGCCCAGTTCTACTGCCTGGACTTCGGCGGTGGTGCGCTGTCGTCGTTGCGGCACGTGCCGCATGTCGGATCGGTGGGGGGACGGTCCGATGTCGACCTGTGCCGGCGCACGGTCGCGGAAATGGAATCGGTCGTGCGGGCGAGAGAAGCCCGCTTCCGCCGCCTCGGCATGGATTCGATGACCGACTACCGCCAATTGCGTGCCGCCGGCGATTCAGCGGTCACGGACGATCCACACGGCGATGTGTTCCTGGTCATCGATGGGTGGACCACCCTGCGCCAGGACTTCGACAACCTCGAACCAGCGGTCATCGCCATCGCCGCTCAGGGGCTTTCGTTCGGCGTGCACGTCGTCGTCACCGCGTCCCGGTGGGCGGAGATACGACCCGCACTGAAGGATCAGATCGGCACCCGCATCGAACTGCGGCTCGGCGACCCCGCCGACTCCGAGATGGACCGCAGGCGCGCGCGCGAACTGACCCAGCTCTCGCCGGGGCGAGGTATCACGCGCGACGGGAAAGAGATGGTGATTGCCCTGCCGCGGTCGAACGAGGGGATGACCGACCGATGGAATGGACGTTGTGCGCGCCCGATCGAACTCCTGCCGCTGCAGGTTGCTCACGGCGCCGTCGTCGCGGAAGGGGCCGTCCGCACCGCGACGCAGGTCGCAGTAGGTCTCGGTGAACGCGAATTACAGCCGGTTGCACTGGATTTCGCCGAACAATCGCATCTTGTCGTACTGGGTGAGGCCGAGTGTGGGAAGACGTCGGCCCTGCGCCTGCTGTGTCGAGAGATCGCGCGGACGAACACCGCCGACTCGGTGCAGATCGAGATCGTCGACTTTCGCCGGACGCTGCTCGGTGTCGTCGAGTCCGCCCACCTCGGTGGATATGCGATATCTGCCTCCGCGCTGACAGCCCGCGTGCCTGTCCTACTCGAACGGTTGCAAGCACGGATGCCCGACGAGAATGTGACGCAGCAACAGCTGCGCACTCGCTCGTGGTGGTCTGGGCCCGAAATATACCTCGTCATCGACGACTACGATCTGGTCGCCGGCGCGACTGGCAACCCGTTGACACCGCTGGTCGACTACCTGCCGCACGCCAAAGACATTGGACTGCATGTCGTCATTGCGCGTCGGTCGGGCGGGGCCGCACGGGCGATGTTCGATCCGGTTCTGGCGCGGCTGCGGGACTTGGGCTGCATGGGTTTGATGATGAGCGCGAGCCCAGACGAAGGAATCCTGCTGGGTTCGGTCCGGTCGTCGGCGCAACCACCGGGGCGCGGAACCCTGATCACGCGGGGCCATCCCGATCAGCTGATCCAGGTGGCCTGGACCGATCCGCCATGACGGGCATCGTCGTCGAGGTTGGCCCGGCAACAGTGCGAGGTCCCAATCATGCGGATGCGGAGTGGGTTTCCGCTGGAATCGACGGCATTGACGATGAGCTGACCTTGATCGGCGAGTGTCCTGTTGCCGTCGCGGATGTCTGGCAAGCGATCATGCAAGACATCGTCGGGAGTTGTGCCGAAACGGTCGTGCTCGTCTGTTCAACGTGGTGGACGTCGTCGCGCATTGATCGTGTGCTGGAGGCTGCATGCACTGTGGCGACCGACTGTGTGGTGCTGCAACGGGCACAGGTGCTTCGCGACGGACTTCCTGATCGATTGACGACGGTGGTGGAGATCGCGTCGGAGTTCGTGGTTGTGTCGCCGCCAGGAGGCGACATACAGGTGGTGGCGCGTGGAGACATGGACGCGATTGTGGCGTCGATTCCGATGTCGCTGGCGGTTCTGCTGGATGGGCCCGAGGGTGTCGAGGGCGCCTACCCACTCGTCACGGCGATCGCTGATCGCCTGCGGGCCAACGGTGTTGCCGTCACCATCGCTGATAGAGACTGGGTGCGGCGCGGAGTCGACGCACTACCGTCGCGGGAGGACGGCCACGGCGCGCCGACTCGTCCGGTCAACTACCGCGGCAGACGCGCGACTGCCGTGTTGGCAGGCACGCTGCTTTCGGCTGCTGCGCTGTGCGGTGGATTCGCGGCGCGACAGGACGTTCCACGGTCCGCTGCGAACATGCCGATGACACTGTTGGTGGAGGGACGTGTCGGTGTCATGGTGCCTGCGCAATGGGTTGTCCAGCGCGTCACGTCGGGACCTGGATCGGCGCGGCTGCAGGTCGTTTCGCCGACGGACGCCGACATCGCGGTGAATGTCACGCAGTCGTCGCTAACGCCGCGTCAGTCGCACCAGCAGGTAGCAGAGGCACTGCGCAGCGCGCTGAGGCACGAGCCCGACGGTGTGTTCGTCGACTTCAATCCGTCCGACCGTCGAGCCGGCCAACCCGCGGTGACGTACCGCGAGGTACGCGCGGACCATCACATCACGTGGGTGGTACTCGTCGACGAGTCACTACGGATTGCCATCGGGTGCCAGAGCGCACCCGGACAGGAAGAGGTCGTGCGCGAGGTGTGCGACCAAGCGATTCAGTCCGCGCACGCGGTGTTCTGAAACTGCGCGATCAATGGAACCGAACCGGCCGCGTTGGCGTCCAACTTCATATCGCGCACGGACAACAGGGAAGGATCCAGATGACGACACCCGGGGGCGGACCGCTCAGTACCGATTTCGACCTCATGACGACCGTCGCAGGCAAGACGGATGCGCGCAACGAGGAGATCCGCGAGATGCTGCAGTCCTTCATCGGTCGGATGGGCAGTGTGCCGCCGTCGGTCTGGGGAGGTGTGGCTGCGGCCCGTTTCCGCGACGTCGTCGAGCGGTGGAATGGGGAGTCGTTGAAGCTCCATGCCGCCCTGCAGCGGATAGCGGAGACCATTCGCCACAACGAGCTAACCCTGCGTGAGGCCGGCGAAAGCCACTCGCATCAAATCGGTTCCGTCGCCACCAACCTGTAAGGAGATCGATCATGGATCACGTGCTGTCGTACAACTTCGACGAAATTGAGTACACGGTGCGGCAAGACATTCACACGACCTCCGCGCGGTTGAACTCGACGCTTGACGACCTACGGGCGCAGATCGCGCCACTCCAACAGGTCTGGACGAGGGAGGCCGCGGAGGCCTATCGCGTGGAGCAGACGCGTTGGGAGCAGGCGGCCACGGCGCTCAACGAGATCCTGTTCAGTCTGGGCAATGCAGTTCGTGACGGCGCCGACGATGTCGCGGCCACCGACCGCACCGCGGCCAACGCGTGGGGCTATTGACGCCTCACCCTCAGGACCCTGTGCGGTACCGCTTGGAGGGGAGCCGAGCAATCCGTACGGGATAGTTCTGCACCACCGTGGCCGTGGGAGAGGCGGCCACGGTGGTGCAGTCGCAAGCTGTGCCCTGGAGCCAACGGGACCGCGCAGGATCTGTCAGTGGCCCTGTATGCAGCAGCAAATCGGCGTAGCGTTCGCCTATGACTGACGCCGCTGTCGGTTGGGTGGTCATCCTGGCGCTCGTTGCGGTGCCCGTTGTGTGGGTCACGGTGGTGTCCCGCCTCAAGAAGCGCGACATCTGGGCCGCCGGCAAGGACAACGACAGGCGCGGCGGCGGAGGTGGCGGAGGCTGTGGTGCCGGCGGAGGCTGTAGCGGCGGCAGCTGCGGCGGGGAGGCTGTGGCGGTGGCGGAGGTGATTGATGCGCCAGTTGCGCCTGTTCGAAGCTAATTGACGTACCTGCAAGCGATTTCGGCTGCTCGGGGTGCGTAGGGACGCCCGCGAAACTAGGTAGTTCACTACGCTGTCGGTGCCACGGGGCACGGCGGCAACCTCATCACCGTGAGCGAGATCAGCACACTGGCCGCACCGGCGGTGGTGTCGGCGTCGCCCACCGTCGGCGCCATCCGCCTGCCGCCGTGCGCGCCGTTCGTGCAGCGAATCCTCAAGTACCCCCGCGTGATGCATTACAACCGGCTCGTCGCCCTCGTGCTGGGCGGGAACATCGCGTTCGCGGTTTACGGGGTGTTCGTCGCCGACTGGTGGACGTTCAACGGTGCCGATCTGCGTGCCATCGCCATGGTTGCGCAAGTGAATCTCGCTGTCGCCGTTCTGGTTCGACAGCAGTACGTCGTCAATGCGCTCGCATGGCTGGTGACTCGGCCCCCGACGTCGTGGCCACTTCGCACGCGGTGGATGCTCGGGAAGTACTACCACTTCGGGGGCGTGCACGTCGGCAGTGCCGTGGCCGGCACCCTCTGGTACCTGGCGCTCGTCGTGACACTGCTGCACGACGCGATCACCGGCGTCGGCGAGGTCTCCCACGCCCACGTTATCGTCGCCGCCACGATCGTCACGGCCTTCGCCGTCATGATCGTCATGGCACTGCCACGACTGCGCGCCGCCCAGCACGACCGCTTCGAGGTGACTCACCGCTTCTGCGGCTGGATTGCGCTGGTGCTGGTGTGGGTCAACATGATGCTGTTCGTGCACAGCCACCGCGGCGACCAATCGTTCGGCTCTGCGCTATTGGCCGCGCCGTCGTTCTGGCTCGTCGCGCTCACCGCAGGTTTGGCGATCTGGCCGTGGCTGCTGCTTCGGCGGGTGCCGATCACCTGCGAGCGGCCATCGTCGCACGCGGTGATCCTCCGGCTCGACCACGGCGTCACACCGGCCATCGGGAGTACCCGTCCGATCAGCCGCAACGCGTTCGTCGGGTGGCATCACTTCGCCAATGTGCCCGCGGCCCCCAGCGCCCCCGGATACCGCATGGTCGTGTCCCGGGCCGGGGACTGGACGTCGGCATTCGTCGATGACCCGCCGTCGCACGTGTGGGTGCGCGGCATCCCGACGATGGGCGTCGCCAACGTCCGCAAGCTGTTCAAGAAAGTGGTCCTTGTCGCCACCGGCAGCGGCATCGGGCCCATGCTGGGTCACCTGCTCGACCCCTCGGTGCCGTCGCGGCTGGTCTGGGTGACGAAGAATCCCCGCCGAACCTACGGTGACCAGCTAATCGACGAAATCGAGGCGGCCCACCCCGATGCCACGATCTGGGACACCGGCGAGCGCGGTAAGCCGGACGTCCTTCGGCTGGCCTACGCCGCCTACCTCGAGTCCGGTGCCGAGGCGGTCGTCTGCATCGCCAATCGGACCGTGACCTGGCACGTTGTGCACGGCCTCGAACGCCGCGGGATTCCGGCGTTCGGTCCCATTTGGGATTCGTGAGGCGTAGCTTCCAGCTAATACTGAGTATTAAGGGGAGACATGAACAGGTACGCAAAACTGTCGGGGGCGGCAATTGCGGCAATCCTCGGCGCCCTGACGCTGGCACCGACGGCGACCGGCGACACCACGCTGGTGCTCTTCGAGCACGACACCGTGCAGCACATGGTCGACTTGGGCGCGCCCGGACCGGGCCCGGGTGACCAATTCATCTTCGCCGGCGATGTGTTCGACCGCCCCGGTGGCATGTTCCTGGGAACGACCGGCGGAAGTTGCACCACGCTTACCGGCAACGACAAGTCTGGCAAGCAGGCCTGTAATGGCACTTTCAACCTCGCCGGCGGCCAGATCGTCGTCCAAGGTGTGGCGGACACTGCCGGGCTGTTCGCCAGCGGCGACACGACTCCGCTGTCGATCGTCGGTGGCACGGGGATTTACCAGAACGCGCGCGGCACCGGAACGATCCAGGTACCCCCGGATGTGCCGAACCAGGCCGACGCGAACTTCGTCCTCAACGTGACCGGCGGCTAGCACCGGCTAACGCGTTTTGACCTGCGAGGACGTCCGCAGGTAAGCTGCCTCGTTGGCGTGCGGTACGCAAGCCGGGCCTCGGGTCGACGTCGGTCGCCGAGAACCACCCGAACCGCCAAACGCCGGACCGGCACCCGGGTCACCGGGATCCAACCCGAGAAGAGAAGGTAAGCGCTGTGCCTACATACACGCCGAAGGCGGGTGACACCACGCGTTCGTGGTACGTCATCGACGCCACCGACGTGGTGCTCGGCCGGCTCGCCGTGGAAGCAGCCAAGCTGCTTCGCGGCAAGCACAAGCCGACATTCACGC
>JAVRPX010000164.1:0-3764 GCA_032161985.1 Mycobacterium sp. | reverse complement strand
TCGACCCGGGTGCGAAGCTCGGCAGCGAGCGCGAACTCGCCGAGCGGTACGGCACCAGCCGCTCCAGTCTGCGCCAGGTGCTGGCGGCGTTGGAAGAAGCCGGCCTGGTTCATCGGGTGATCGGCCGGTCGGCCGGCATCTTCATCAGCCACGGACAGGTTCAACGCAGCCTGTCCGACGTGGTCGGCGTTCCTGCTTTTCTCGCGAACCAGGGCTACGTCGCAGGCACCCGTGTGCTGTCCACGAAAATCGCTGCGCCGGACCGCACCACGCAGAACGCTCTGCGCATCGGCGCCAACGACTATGTGATCGAGATTCAGCGTGTCCGCCTTGCCGACGGATCTCCTATCTCGCTGGAGCTCGCGCAGTTTCCCGCGGACGCGTTTCCTGGATTACTCGAACGGCAGCTCGGCGGCTCGATATACGAAATCCTGGAAACCCATTATGGTCTCGTCACCGCCCGCGCCGAGGAGCGGATCGAGGCAGTAAACGCCACACCAGACGAAGCCTCGCTGCTGGGCATCAAACCCAGGTCGGCATTGCTCCTCATCACCCGCATCGCCTACGACCAGCACGGCACACCGTGCGAGTTTTCACGCGACCTGTTCCGGGGTGACCGCACGCGCCTGGCCGTCACTGTGCAGGGGCGAGGCGTCGGGATTCAATCGCCTGCGGACACCGCGTCGGTGGCCTTGCAAAGGCAGGAAGCTCAGACCAAGGCAAGCTGAGGGCATGGCAGCAGGAGCGGGCAGGTTCGCGCCGAGCCCGTCGGCCGACCTGCACATCGGCAATCTGCGTACCGCCGTGTTGGCGTGGCTGTTCGCCCGTTCGACGGGCCGTCGTTTCCTGATTCGCGTCGACGATCTCGACGACCGCACCTATGCCGACATCGGCAGCCACCAGCTCGACGATCTGGCGGCGATCGGCTTGACATGGGATGAGCCGCCCGAGTGGCAGACCGAGCACACGGCCCGATACGCCGCGACGATCACGGATCTGTCGGATCGCGGATTGTTGTACGAATGTTATTGCAGCCGAAGGGATATCGCCCAGGCTCCGCGGGCGCCGCACGCTCCGCAGGGCGCCTATCCCGGGACGTGCCGTGACCTCACCGACGCCGAACGCACGACCCGGCGAGCCGAGATCGGCCGTCCGCCCGCCTTGCGGCTGCGCACCGATGCGACCGCGTACACGGTCCACGACCTGCTGCACGGCGACTACACCGGCATCGTCGACGACTTCGTGATCGGTCGCGGCGACGGTGTTGCCGCCTACAACCTCGCCGTGGTGGTCGACGACGCGGCGCAAGGCATCGATCAGGTGGTGCGCGGCGACGACCTGCTGTCGTCGTCGCCCCGGCAGGCCTACCTCGCCGGGCTGCTGGGCTACCCGGAGCCGACGTACGCTCACGTCGCCCTGGTGCTCAACGAGGACGGCGCACGGTTGGCCAAACGCGACGGCGCGGTGACGCTCGCCGAGATCGGCGCGCAGCAGGCGCTCGCGCAGATCGCAGACTCGCTCGGCTGGCGGGCATCAAACCTCGACGAGATGCTGGCGCAGTTCGATCCGGCCAAGCTGCCGCGGCACCCGTGGATCTACACGCCTTGAGTAGATATCCGCCGAACGTGGGTTACCGGCACACTTCGGCGGTCGTTGGCGTGACGGTAACCCACGTTCGCGCGAAGTAAAGGTCACGCGACAGGCGAGCGGCCCTTCGACGCGCGCTCGGCGGCCGCCAAGAGCTCGTCACGAAACTGTGGGTGTGCGATGGCCGCGAGCGCCTCACCGCGCTCGTGGACGGTCCTGCCCTCCAGTTCGGCGACGCCGTACTCGGTGACGATCACGTCGACGTGGTGCCGCGGCGTCGTGATCACGGCACCGGGACCGAACCACGGCACAATCCGCGACTGCAGACTGCCGTCCTTCTCGTACGTCGACGGCAGGCAGATCAGCGAGCGGTCCGACAGCTCGAGCCCGGTGCCTGCCACGAAGTCCTCGGCACCGCCGATCCCGCTGAACTGGTCACCGGAGATTGTGTCGGCGACGACCTGGCCTTGGATGTCGACGGCGAGCGCGCCGTTGATCGAGACCATGTCGTTGTTGGCGGCGATCACTTCCGGTGAGTTGACGATCTCGACCGGCAGGAACGCGACGGTCTCGTTGCCGTCCAGCCACGTGTAGAGCTCCGCAGAACCCAACGCGAACGTCGTCACGCTCACACCGTCGTACTGGCCTTTGCCGTCGTTGGTGATCTTGCCTGCGCGGTGCAGGTGCATGCAGCCGTCGGTGAACATCTCGCTGTGCAGCCCGTAGTCGCCGCCGTCACCCTCGGCCAACAGCGTGGCGATCTGGTTGGGGATCGAGCCGATACCCGTCTGCAAGGTCGCGCCGGACGGGACGAATTCGACCGCGTACCGCGCGATCGCCTTGTCGACGTCGGTGGGCGCCGCGTCGCCTCCTGGCAGCGCGAGCGGTGCCTCGGTGGAGCGCATGAGGATGTCGATCTCATCGACGTGCAGCGCATGGCGATCCTCGCCGAGGCCCAACGTTCGCGGGTAGGCGTCTGAGACCTCGACGACGAGCAGCCGATCGGGATCGGCGCCCGCGCGGCGTAACTCGCCGATCGTGCCACCCGCGTGCAGCGACAGGGAGCACCAGCCGTCGGCATCGGGCGGCGTCGCGACTGTCGTCATCACCCGCGGGTGCTGCCGCTCGAGCAGCGGCCCGAAGCGACGGAAGTCCGAAGGTGTGAACTCGATGTTGGCGTCAGCGTCCAGCAGCGCCCGCTCCAACGGACCGAAGAAGCCCGACAGGTAATGCACGCCCGGCCTCGAGAACAGTTCGGTAAGAACCGCGAGCAGCGCGCCGTAGACGCGCAGGTCTGTCCAGTCCTCGCGCTCGCCGAGCGCGCGCATGAACGCGGGCGGCTGGCCAGGGCCGAGTGGCATACCCAGCGTGTCGAGGGTCTTGACCTGTCCGGCGGCCTGCTCGGCGGTCAACTCCTCGGGCATGGCGCGGAATATACCGGCGCGCGTGAGCAGAACTGTTGGTGAGCACCCAGCGACTTGCTAGCTTCCGCCGGTGCACTATCTACGAAAAGCCTTACTGGCTGTGCTGCTGCTCGCGGCGCTGCTGCTCACGGCGTGCGGTTCTTCGAACACCCATAGCAGTGATCCGATCAAATCTGCCGGTGTGCTGCGCGTCGGCACCGAGGGCGTCTACCCGCCCTATTCGTTCCACGATGCGAAGCAGGGCGGGCAATTGGCGGGCTACGACGTCGACGTTGCGAAGGCAGTCGGCGACAAGCTCGGTGTCGACGTCGAATTCGTCGAAACGCCGTGGGACGCGATGTTCGCGGCGCTGGAGGCTGACCGCTTCGACATCGTCGCCAACGAGGTCACCGTCAGCGAGGAGCGCAAGCAGAAGTACGACCTCTCCGAGCCGTACTCGATCTCGCAGGGGGTGATCGTCACCCGCAAGGACGACGACTCGATCAAGTCATTGGCGGACTTGAAAGGCAAGCGCACCGCCCAGAACCCCACCAGCAACTGGGCCGAGATCGCACGCAACGCCGGCGCCGAGGTCGAATCCGTGGATGGGTTCTCCCAGGCCATCACCGTGCTCAATGACGGCCGGGTGGACGCCGTCGTCAACGACAGCATCTCTGTGCTCGCCTATCAGGCCGAACACCCCGACGCCCCGATCAAGGTCGCCGTGAAGCTCGATGAACGCGGCGAACAGGCGTTCGCAGCCCGCAAGGACAG
>JAVRPX010000163.1:0-5048 GCA_032161985.1 Mycobacterium sp. | reverse complement strand
CGTGCGACGTAGCGGTAGGGCGACGCGCTGATCGAGTGCCGCACGTAGGACGCCGCGTCGGGCGCCTGGCGTGGTGTGAACGTGCTGCCGAGCGCGCGCACATCGGCCATCCGGTCCAGCCGCAGGCTGCGCCAGTCCTGGCGATCACGGTCGTAGGCCAGCAGATACCAGCGCCGACCGGTCGTCACCAGCTGGTACGGCTCCAGCCGCCGCTCGGTGGCGCTGCCCGCCCGGTCGACGTAACCCGTGGTGACGTGCTCGTGGTCGCGGCAGGCCCGCGCCAGAGTCATCAGCACATCGGGTTCGACGGGTGAGTCCGAATAGTTCGATGGCAGCGTCACCGTGGCGTCGTGCACCGCGGCCACCTGCGACCGCAGTCGCGCCGGCATCACCTGGTCGAGCTTGCTCAGTGCGCGCAGCGCCGATTCGCCGACGCCTGCCACGCTGCCGCCCGCGGCCAGCCGCAGGCACACCGCCATGGCGACGGCCTCGTCAGGGTCGAGCAGCAACGGCGGCAACGCCGCGCCTGCGCCCAGCTGATACCCGCCGCCGTGGCCCTTGCTCGCGTGTACCGGATAGCCGAGGTCACGCAGCCGTTCCACGTCGCGGCGCACGCTTCGCGTCGTCACAGCGAGCCGGTCGGCCAGCTCCTCACCCGTCCACACCCGTCGCGACTGCAGCAACCCGAGCAGCTGAAGCACACGGCTCGTCGTTTCGGACATGCAATCACCCTGGCACATTCATAGGACAGAAACTGTCCTCTATACCTGTCAGGCTGAACTCATGAGCGAATTGACCACCCAACTGGCCGAACAACTCGACTTCCACTGGACCAACCAGCTGCGTCCACGGCTGGACGACCTGACCGACGAGGAGTACTTCTGGCAGCCGGTGCCGGACTGCTGGACGGTTCATCCCGACGGCGCGATCGACTTCACCTACCCCGAGCCGCAGCCGGCACCGTTCACGACCATCGCGTGGCGGCTCGCCCATGTGATCGTCGGCGTGTTCGCGATGCGCAATCATTCCCACTTCGGCGGTCCTGCGGCCGACTACCAGTCCTGGAACTACGCCACCGATGCCAAGACGGCGCTGCAGCAGCTTGACGACGCATACGCGAACTGGATCACCGGGGTACGCGCCTTGTCCGATGATGACCTGAATCAGCCATGTGGGCCGGCTGAAGGCCCCTATGCCGACTATCCGCTCATCGCGCTTATCCTGCACATCAACAGGGAGGCCATCCATCACGGCGCTGAAATCGCTTGCATCCGCGATCTTTACGCACACACCACCACCAAGGAGAAGTAGCTATGCCCGGACAAGCCCCAATCGTCGGCGACGAGCGTGACGCCCTGCGGGTCTTCCTCGAGTACCACCAGAGCTCATATCCCGCCCTGGCTTTCGGGCTATCCGACGATCAGGCTCGCTCCAAGCCGACGGTGAGCACGCTGTCGATCGGCGGACTGATCAAGCACGCCACCGGTGTACAGCGATCATGGATGGAGCGCGTCAAGACGGCGCCGGACTTTCCGCCGCAGGACCCCCGGCCCTTCGAGGAGATCGTCGCCAGCTACCAAGACGAATACGTCATGCGCGAAGACGAAACGCTGTCGGAGCTGCTGGACAAGTTCAAGGCACAAAATGCCGAGACGCTGCGGATCTTGGACTCGGTCGACCTGGATACGGCGGTACCGGTGCCGCAGGACGTGCCGTGGTTTCCCAAGGACATCAACCACTGGACCGTGCGCTGGGTCATCCACCACCTGAACAACGAGCTTGCTCGGCATGCCGGCCAGGCCGACATCATTCGCGAATCCATCGATGGTGCAACGCTTTACGACTTGGTCGCCGGGATCGAAGGCTGGGAAGAGACGGAGTGGATCAAGCCATGGAAGCCGGCCGGGGTGTCCTGACGCCCAGCGCACGCTTGTTAACAGGGCTTCTCGAGTTTCGCGTACAACAAGCGTGCGCTCGGCGAAAAATTGCTGTCGCAGGGCTGTTCCGGAAGCCATGACGATTGAGCGGTGCAGGCCAGACTTATCGTTGCCACCGAGGCTCTTGCCAACGGCAGCCTCACTCGGCGAGACCTGAGGCGCAGCTACACCAAGGTGCATCGCAATGTCTATGCCCGAGCTGGCGTCGAGTTAACGGCACTCGATCGCGCGTACGCTGCGTGGCTGTGGTCCGGTAGGCGCGCGACGCTTGTCGGCCATTCGGCGGCTGCTCTGCTTGGCAGCCGTTGGATTCCAGACGACGCGCCGGTGGAACTCGCCCGCGCCCGCAGGCCGGCGGCCGACGGAATCAAAGTGCGCAGCGGGCAGATTCGCGACGACGAAATCTGCGTCGTCGACGGAATCGCCTGCACCACAGCCGCCAGGACCGCGTACGACCTTGGGCGACGGCTATCGCTGGAGGCCGCAGTAATTCGCATCGATGCATTGCTGAATGCGACGAAAGTGCCTGTTCCGCAGGTCGAGTCCATCACGATTCGCTACCCCGGAGCGCGTGGCATCCGGCCATTGCGACGTGTTTTGGACCTTGCGGATGCAGGAGCAGAGTCTCCGCAGGAGACCCGCCTACGGCTACTGCTCGTATCGTCCGGATTGCCGCGGCCCGTTACCCAAATCCCGGTGACCAATGATTGGGGTCGCGTCGTCAGACGCATCGATATGGGTTGGCCGCAATGGATGGTGGGCGCGGAATATGACGGGGAGCATCACTGGACGAACCCCGACGAGTACGCCAAGGACATCGAGCGGCTCGAATTCCTTGCCGCGAAAGGCTGGGCCATCGTGCGGGTGAGCGCCACGCAACTGCGCTATCAGCGTGGTCTCGTCGTCGAGCGGGTCAAAACGGCGTTACGAAAGGCCGGCCTTTCGTGTTGACGTCTCGTCGAACGTACGGTTGTTGACAGCACTACTCGACGAACGCGTGCAACAACCGCGCGCTCGATGACGCGGTAGGAACGAGGCATGCAAACCCGAAGCGGGAGGGCGGTATGCGGCGACCCAACGTCGCCAGTCGAGATCTTCTATGAAGACCTCGGCGATCCCGCCGACCCGCCGGTCCTGTTGATCATGGGCGTGGGCGCGCAGCTGCCGATGTGGCCAGACGGTTTCTGCGCCCAGCTGCTCAAGCAGGGCTATCGGGTGATCCGGTTCGACCATCGGGATACCGGGCTGTCGACGAAAATGCACGGCCATCGGGCCAAGGGCTCGGTCTACCCGCGGGTGCTGCGGTACCTGGTCGGCCGCACCAGCCCGGTGCCGTACACACTGATCGATCTGGCCGAGGACGTCGCGGGCCTGCTCGATCACCTCGGGATCGAACGCACGCACGTCGTTGGCGCATCGATGGGCGGGATGATCGCCCAGGTGCTGGCAGGCCGCCACCCCGACCGGATCCTGTCGGTTGGCCTCGTCATGACAAGCGCAGGCAGACCATTCTCATCGGTGCCGCGGTGGAAGGTGATCAGGCTGGCGTTCGGCGCACCCGCGAAGGACGCCCCAGCCGAAGAGAAGCTGGCGTACGAGGTCCGCAATATCTCGATCATCAACGGCCCGAATTTCCTTCCGCCACAGAATCAATTGCGCCGACGCGTCGAGGAGCTGACCGCGCGCAGCGACTACCCGCAGGGCATGCTGCGCCAATTCGACGCCATCCTTGGCACCGGCAGCCTGACGCGCTACACGCGTCGCATCACCGCGCCGACGGTCGTCATCCACGGCTCCGAGGATCCGATGGTGCGGCCCCGCAACGGACGCAATGTCGCCCGCGTGGTCGAGGGCGCGACCTACGTCGTCGTCGACGGCATGGGCCACGACCTGCCCGAGCCGGTGTGGCGACCGGTCGTCGAGGCGTTGACGGAGAACTTCCGCGCCCTGTGACCGGCTCCACACGGATTCGGAGCATTGCCCCGAGCTTTGAGACACTGGACCTATGAGTAATAAGCACCGCGAGCTAGCCAAGCTGGACCGGGTGCCCCTGCCGGTCGAGGCCGCGCGCATCGGCGCGACGGGTTGGCAGATAACTCGCACCGGCGCACGGGTCGTCACCAAGCTCACCGGCAAGGGCTCGCTGCAGCAGAAGATCATCAAGCAGATCCCGAAGGCGTTCTCCGATCTGGGACCTACCTACGTCAAGTTCGGCCAGATCATCGCGTCCAGCCCCGGCGCATTCGGTGAGTCGATGAGCCGCGAGTTCCGCAGCCTGCTCGACGCGGTCCCACCCGCCGACGCCGACGAAATCCACAAGCTGTTCAAAGAGGAGCTGGGTGACGAGCCCTCCAAGCTGTTCAAGAGCTTCGAGGAGAAGCCGTTCGCGTCGGCTTCGATCGCGCAGGTGCACTACGCGACCCTGCACAGCGGCGAGGAGGTTGTGGTCAAGATTCAGCGGCCGGGCATCCGTCGCCGCGTCGCGGCCGATCTACAGATCCTCAAGCGCGGGGCGCAGGTCGTCGAGCTGGTCAAGCTGGGCAGGCGCCTGTCCGCCCAGGACGTCGTCGCCGACTTCGCCGACAACCTCGCCGAGGAGCTCGACTTCCGGCTCGAGGCGCAGTCGATGGACGCGTGGGTGGCGCACATGCACGCCTCGCCGCTGGGCAAGAACATCAGGGTGCCTCAGGTCTACTGGGACCTGACTTCCGAACGCGTGCTGACAATGGAGCGGGTCAACGGCATCCGGATCGATGACGCGGCCGCCATCCGCAAGGCCGGCTTCGACGGCACCGAGCTGGTGAAGGCGCTGCTGTTCAGCGTCTTCGAGGGCGGCCTTCGGCACGGCCTGTTCCACGGCGACCTGCACGCGGGCAACCTCTACGTCGACGGCAACGGCAAGATCGTGTTCTTCGACTTCGGGATCATGGGTCGCGTCGATCCGCGGACCCGCTGGCTTCTGCGTGAGCTGGTGTACGCGCTACTGGTCACGAAGGACCACGCCGCAGCGGGCAAGATCGTCGTGCTGATGGGCGCGGTCGGGACCGTCAAACCCGAGGCAGAGGCCGCGAAGGATCTGGAAAAGTTCGCCACCCCGCTGACCATGACGTC
>JAVRPX010000162.1:0-10363 GCA_032161985.1 Mycobacterium sp. | reverse complement strand
ACTGGGTGACTGGTGCCGAAACTGCCGGCGCCTCTTCGATGACGACATGCGCGTTCGTGCCACCCACGCCGAACGAGCTGACCCCCGCACGGCGAATCCCGTCCCATTCCCAGGGACCGTATTCGCTGCGCACGACGAAGGGCCCTCGATCGAGGTGCAGTTCTGGGTTGGGGCTGGTGTAGTGCAGAGTTGCCGGAATTGCCCGGTGCTTGAGGCAGACAATGGCCTTGATCAAACCCGCCATCCCGGCCGCTGACTCCAGATGACCGATGTTGGACTTGACCGAACCGATAAGGCATGGGCCAGGCCTGGCCGCCGTGGAAACACCGAATGCTTGCCGCAGACCTTCGATCTCGATCGGGTCCCCAAGCGGCGTGCCGGTTCCATGGGTCTCGACGTAGCTCACTGTTGAGGCGTCGACCTCCGCGACCGCATGCGCCTCGGCGATAACGTCGGCTTGACCGGCCGCATTAGGCGCGGCGTACGTCATCTTCTTCGATCCGTCGTTGTTGAGCGCCGATCCCCTGATAACGGCGTGAATGCGGTCCCCGTCGTCGACCGCGGCCTCCAGCGACTTGAGGACTACAACAGCGACGCCGCTACCAAAAATGGTGCCATCCGACCTCACGTCGAACGGGCGGCAGTGGCCGGTCGCCGACACCATCGAACCGGGTTCGTGCCAGTACCCGACGCGGTGCGGGATCCGAAGCGACGCGCCACCAGCCAGCGCCATGTCACATTCGCCGTTCAGAATGCTCTGGCAGGCCAAATGTACTGCGACCAAAGACGACGAGCATGCCGTCTGAACCGACAGGGCGGGTCCGCGCAGATTGAACTGGTGCGCCACCCGCGTCGCCAGATAATCTTTGTCGTTCTGCAAAGACAGATTGACCATCTCGAATGTGACGCCCTGCCCGATGATCACGTTCGGATCCTGGTGCGACATGAGGTTGTGCAGTAGGTACCCGCTGGTTGTGCTAGTTCCATACACGCCGACTGAACCGTCGATGTCCGCCGGGTCGTAGCCGGCGTCTTCCAGCGCATGCCACGCACACTGCAAAAACAGCCGGTGTTGGGGATCCATCATCCGAGCAGCTTGCGGAGTGAAGCCGAAGAAATCGGCGTCGAATTCCTCTATCCCGTCGAGCAGCGCAGCGCGCCGCACATACGCGTGATTCGCGAGGACCTTCTCGCCGATGCCCGCGGCAAGAAGGTCGTCCTCCGACAGGGTGACAATCGATTCCTCACCGCGGCGCAGATTGTTCCAGAACGTGGACACAGAGTCGGCGCCGGGAAATCTGCCCGCCATGCCAACGACCGCAATCGCGTTGGGCGGCAAGGCTTCGCTGGTGCCGGTCACGCTCGGTCTCCTACCTTTCGCCGAATCGCGGCTCGTTGCCGTGCTGCGGCACGTTGCTGGGCTCGAGCGCGAACGCCGTTCGCGCCCTCGGGGTTGTCTTGCTGCCCGCTCAGGCCGAGTTGACGGATGAGATCGGCCGTCAGGTCGGCAAGTGAGGCCCCCTGCAACAACAGGGCCACCGGCGGTTCCACACCGAAGTCACCGCGAACCGTGTTTCGGATCCGCACGGCCATCAGGGAATCCATTCCCAGTTCGGTCAACGGCTGGTCCGCGGCGATGACGCTGTTTTTGGGGTAGCCCATGATCGCCAGAATGCGTCCGCCCAGACGCGCGGTGACGACCCGGTTGGCCTCGACGGCATCCATATCATGAAGCGCATCGGGCCCTGCCCAGTCGTCGTCGCTGTCTATGTCCAGTTCCTCGGCGAGGATTGCGAAATACCCGAGTTGCTGGAGCTCCGGGAATGCGGCCGCCGCGCGATCCAGGCGCAGCCGTGCGACACCCACCCGGGCGAGGTCGCCTGCAAGCACCGCCTCCAAGGCCTCGATGCCTTCGGCAGGAGCGATGGGATCGAGAGCGCTGAAGGTCAACGAGCGAGCGACGCCGATGTCGGACCACTGGCCCCAATTGATCGTGGTGGCAGGGAGACTCGATGCGCGTCGCCACGCGACCAGGGCATCGAGCCAGGCGCTGGCGGCGGCATACGCTGCCTGCCCGGGCGAACCCAGCAGCGACGACGTCGAAGAGAACCCAACCCACCAGTCGAGCTCTCTGCTGGCCGTGGCAGCGTGCAGCCGCAAGGCGCCGGCTGCCTTGGGTGCCCAGACACGTTCCAGGCTCTCCCTGCTGAGGGCGGCAACGATCTGATCGTCGATCACGGCTGCGCCGTGCACGACTCCCCGCAGGGCCAGCCCCGTGTCCTCGGCGGCCTTCACGAGTCGCCCGGCCACTTCGGGTGCGGAGATATCTCCTTGCACGATGACGATTTCCGCGCGTTCTTCAAGCTCGGCGAGGACCCGCCGCTGGTCATCGGAGGGCTCGGATCGACCGTTGAGGACAACGCGCCCGGCGCCGCTGTCGACGAGCCAACGGGCGACGACCAGACCGATACCGCCGAGACCGCCGGTGACGATGTATGCGCCGTCCCGTCGGACGACGTGGTCTTGTTTGCCTGCACCAAGTGCCGCGCGCGAAAGACGTTCCACATGTCGGTTCTGCCCGCGCCAACCGATCACATCATCGTTACGAGCCAAGCCCAGCTCGGTAATCAGCGGTGCAAGCGCGTCGTCCGCCGAGTCCAGATCCACTAAGGCGGCGCGTAGGTCCGGATGTTCGTAGGCCAGAACCCGGACGAGCCCTTTAAGAGCGCCGAGCGCCGGATCGCCGTGCTCGCCGCCGTTCACCGGCAGACCGTTCCGGGTTACCAGCCACAGCCGCGGCGACTTTCCGTGCCAGCCGCCGACGAGGACGCGCACCGTCGCAGAGATAGCCCAAACCAAATCGCGTCCCCGCGCCACCGCGGCATCGGAGTCAGTGCCTTCGAACGCGCGCTGTCCGGCGAAGACGATCACCCCGGTGGGCGGAAGCTCGGGATCTCCAGCGGTTTTCGCGAACGCCTCCAACACCGCGGACTCGCGCGAAAGGTCCGCGGTGATCACTCGTCGGGTCGGTGAGCCGAATCGGGTTACGAAATCGCTGACAATCTCCTCGGTCTCGGCGCCATCGGTCAGAACCAGCCAACTTCCATCACACAGATCCGGAAGCTCCGCGCCAATGGGGGTCGAGGTCTGAACCCAGGTGGTGTCAAAGATCTTTTGCGTCAGCGGTAATGGCACCGCGCGGCGTTGTACACGTTGCAGATAGATGCCGGTGATCTCCGCGGTCCGAGTCCCCGCGTCATCCATCAAGGTGACGCGGCCTAGGATGCCGGCGCCGTCGCCATCGAGATTTGCCAGCTCGGCACGGCATCGGGCGCGCCGGCCGACATCGCCGAATACCCGGATCGTCTCGAACGACACCGGCAAATAGGTGGCTTCGACCGAACCGCTCAACGATTCGGCGGGCAAGGCGGCAGCCAAACACTGCAGCGCCGCATCCAGCATCACAGGATGGATCCGGTAACTGCGGTGTGCAGCGGCCTCGTCGGGGAGGACTATCTCGGCTTCCGAGGAACCGCCGGACTTGCGAACGATCCGAGTCAACGCGGCAAACGCGTGCCCGTGATGCAAACCCGTGCGGCGCAACGCGGCATAGAGGTCTGCCGGTGTTAGGACCGTGCCTGCCTCGGTCGAACTTGTCTGCTCTGCCGGTGCCTCAGGCTGCGCTATCCCGACACGAGCGACCGCATGCCGAGACCAATTGCCACTGGCCGAACGGGAATGGATCTCGACACGGATGTCGTCGACGGAGCTCTCTGCGTTCTTCGCGCTTTGCACCAGCTGGGTCGTCACCTCCGTCCGGTCGTCCAACCGAAGCATCTGTTCGACCTCGAGCCGATTCACGGCCACGGCTTGGGCAGGTAAACCAAGGGCCTCGCTTGCCGCAGCCAGTGCCATCTCCGCGAAACCTGTCGCTGGCATGACAGGCTGGCCGTGCACCTTGTGATCGGCCAGCCAGGGAATGAGTTCGGTCCCCACATCCGCCTGCCACACATGATCCCGACCGGAAGGCATCTCAACGTGCATCCCCAGCAACGGATGGGCACCGGCCACCTGCCGGCCAGCGGACGAAGGTGCGACCCAGTACCTCGAATGCAGCCACGGCGTCGGCGGGATATCCACGATTCTTCCTGCGCCGCCGATAGTTTCGCCTATCGCGGCTGACGGTGGCTGAACAGTGGCCAAGTAGGTGTGGAAGGTGAGCGTTTCGGGGTTGTCACGGTTCAACGTCGCCGCCACCTGGATATCGCCGCCCGGCCTGGCCGACTCCAGGTTCCCGCCGATGGCATGGGTGAGCAGCGGATGCGGGCTGACCTCGATGAACGTGGCATGGCTTTCCGCGGCAGTCGCCACGGCGTGGCTGAACCTAACCGGGTTGCGCAGATTGGCCACCCAGTAGTCGGCATCGAACGCCGGCACCGCGCCGTTGGTTTGGCCGACCGTGCTGATCAGCGGGATCTTCGGCGCAACAGGTGCTAAATCCGCTAGCGCGCTTCGCAACTCGGGCAATATCGGATCAACTGTGGGATGATGCGACGCCACATCGACCTCGATACGCCGAGCCAACCGGCCCCGGGCGTCCACCACCGCGATCACCGCATCGACCTGCTCGGGCGGCCCGGCGATAACAGTCTGCTGCGGCGCGGCATACACCGCCACCGTGATGTCCGGATAGCCGACGATCAGCGCCTTGGTGGCCTCGGCATCCAGTTCCAGCAGCGCCATCGCGCCCTGCCCCGCCAGCTGCGACATCAGCCGCGACCGGGTCGCGATCACCTTCAGCCCGTCGGCCGGGCTCAGCGCCCCGGCCACCACCGCCGCGGTCACCTCCCCCATCGAATGCCCAATCACCGCATCGGGTTCCACACCATAGGAGCGCCACAAGGCCGTCAACGCCAACTGCATCCCCACCAGCACCGGCTGAATGCGGTCGATACCGACCACCGGCTCACCGGATTCCAGCACCTGCCGCAGCGAGAACCCGACCTGCTCGACAAACACCGGTTCCAGCTCGGCGATCGCCGCGGTGAATGCCGGCGCATGGGCCAGCAACTCCTGGCCCATGCCGGCCCACTGCGAACCCTGACCGGAATACAGGAACACCGTGCCCGACCCAGACACGCCCTGATGCGGTGCCACAACCCCCGGCGCCGGACGACCCTCGGCGAGCGCCCGCAACCCGGCCACCGCCTGCGTGCGATCACCCGCGCACACCGTGGCGAATCTGGCATGCCTCGGACGGTGATGATTGAGCGTGTGCGCTACTTCGGCCAGGGGCACCGCTGCGCCGTCGCCCTCAATCCAGTTTGCCAACACCGTCGCGCACGACGCGATCCGCTCGTCCGTCCTGCCCGAGACCACCACTGTGGTGATCGCCGACCCCGGGCTGCCCACCGGCGCCGGATCGGGCCCCTGCTCGAGCACCACATGCGCGTTCGTCCCCCCTATACCGAACGAGGACACCGCGGCTCGCCGGGGACCTTCATAAGCGGGCCAGGGTACGAGGTCGGTGGGAACAAAGAGCCGCGTTGGTGACGGGTCGATCGCCGGATTCCATTGCGAGAAGTGGAGATTCGGCGGAATCTGCCCCCGCTGCACCGCCAGGGCGGCCTTGATGAATCCGGCAATCCCGGCGGCGGCCTCCAAATGGCCGATGTTGGTTTTCACGGCCCCGAGCGCGCATGGAGCGTCACCGCGCCGCCCATAGGTGTCCGCCAACGCTTCGAACTCGATCGGATCACCCAGAGCGGTGCCGGTACCATGCGCCTCAATGAAATTCACCGAGCTCCCCGTTACATCGGCGCTGCGCAACGCCCGGGTGATCACGTCGCGCTGCGCGAGCGAATTCGGTGCGGTCAGACCGTTGGAGCGGCCATCTTGATTGACTGCTGAGCCCCGTACAACCGCTAGTACCCGGTCCCCGTCACGTATCGCGTCGGTGAGGCGCTTGAGCACTACGACCCCGGCACCCTCCCCCCGCACGAACCCGTCCGCCCCAGCGTCAAAGCTGTGACACCGCCCCCGCGGCGACAACATTCCCCACTTGGACATCGCGATCTGAGTTTCCGGGCGCAGTATGAGACTGACTCCCCCCGCCAGGGCCAGATCGCTCTCCCGCAGCCGCAGGCTCTGGCAGGCCAGATGAACCGTGACCAACGACGACGAACATGCCGAATCCACCGCTATCGCCGGACCACGCAGCCCCAATAGATACGCGATGCGCCCGACGGCCACGGCGTGAGCGTTACCCGTTGCGGAGTAGGCACCGATGCTGTCCGGGTTAGCCGCCGAAATACCTTGGTACTCAGTGTAATACACACCCATCATCACCGCGGCGCGGAATCCGGCGAGTTGATCCGGCGCGATCCCGGCATGCTCCAATGCCTCCCAGGCTACCTCCAACATCACCCGCTGCTGCGGGTCCATGGCTTCGGCCTCACGCGGTGAAATTCCGAAGAAATCAGCGTCGAAGCCCGTCACATCGGGCAGGAAACCACCCCACTTCGACGACATCCGGCCGGGCGCGAAGGTGTCCGGATCATAGAATTCGTCGGCATTCCAGCGGTCAGGCGGGATTTCGCCGATCGCATCCACACCGTTAGCCAGGAAAGTCCAATAAGCCTCCGGACCTACCACACCACCGGGGAAACGGCAGCCGATTCCGACCACCGCCACTGGCTCCGCGGCCGCGATACGAGAAGCCTTGTCGAACTGCTCGGTCAACGCGTCCTGCTGGTCGGCGGTCATGGCCGAAACTCTGCTGAAGATCGTTCCCATCAGAAACCGCTCTCACTACCTGCCGAAGCCGATTCGACATTGTCGAACAACTCATCCAACACACTGCTCGCCGAGTCCAACGTCCGGTCAGCGTCGTCGTCCTGCGGCAATTGTTGTGGTGCAAGCATTTCTGCTAAGTACGCCGACAAGGCCGAGATGGTCGGGTGGTTAAACAACATATTCGCCGACAAGTCGGTAGCCACTAACTGCTGCGTCTCTCGTAGGACCGTCATCGCCATCATCGAGTCGAGTCCCAATTCGGGGAACGGCTGATTCACGTCGACTGCTGATGCCGGCGTGCGGAGTTCGCGGGCCAGGATCGCCCGGAGCTCAATTTGAAGCTCGGCGCACAGGTCCTCCGCTGACATCTGCGACCAATCCCGAACGGACGCTATGGATCGATCCCCATCGCCAGTGGTCGAGGAGTCGTCGACGCTCATTGCGTCGAACTCGTCGATTACCCTTTCCCAGTAGCCGAGTTCGCGGAACTCGGGGGTCGCGGCGACTGCGCGATCGAGTCGTAAGCGTGCGACCCCCACCCGAGTGACGTTGCCGCTCAGCAGTGACTCCAGCGCCTCGATACCTTCATCGGGTGTTATCGGGTCCAAAACACTCAACGTCAGCGAGCGGCCGATCCCAACGTCCGACCACTGGCCCCAATTGATCGCTGTTGCAGGCAGGCCCGATGCGCGTCGCCACGCGACCAGAGCATCGAGCCACGCGTTCGCGGTTGCGTACGCCACTTGACCCGGTAAACCCAAAAGCGCTGCCATGGAAGAGAAGCCGACCCACCAGTCGAGTTCCCGGTTCACCGTCGCTTCGTGCAACCGCAATGCGCCTGCCGCTTTTGCTGCCCACACCCGTTCCAGGCCCTCCCTGCTAAGAGCGGCAACCAGACCATCGTCGAGCACGCCCGCGGCATGCATGACTCCCCGCAGTGGCCGTCCCGTCTCTTCGGCGGCCGCCACCAGCCGCTCCGCTACTTCGGGCGAAGCGATATCACCACGGACAAAGGCGATTTCGGTACTGGCCGCAAGGTCGGCAAGGTCCCGGCGCTGAGCATCTGAGGGATCGGTTCGACCGTTGAGGATAAGCCGCCCCGCGCCGCTGGCAACGAGCCACCGCGCGACGACCATGCCCAAGCCGCCCAGCCCCCCAGTGACAATGTATGAGCCATCCGCACGGACGACCGCGTCACGCTCGCCTGTATCGAGCGTCGCGCGCGTGAGCCGTTCAACATATCGGCGCTCTTCCCGCCAGGCGATCACATCGTCGCTCGCCGGCAACTCCAGTTCCCTCATTAACGCCGCAACAACGTCATCCGCGGAATCCAGATCGACCAGAGTGGCACCTAGATCCGGCTCGTCGGCGAGGACGCGAGCCAACTCGCCTGGGAACCGCCAGGTACGGATGATGCCTTTGAGGGCACCGATCGCTGGATCGCCCGGTTCACCACCGTTCACCGCTAGACCGTTGCGGGTCACCAACCACAGCCGCTGTGATTTCTGTTGCCAGCCGTTGACAGCAGCGCGTGCCGCGACTGAGATCGACCAGATCAATTCGCGTGCGCGCCGAAGCGGGTCATCCGAGTCGGTGCCGTCGAAGGAACGCTTTCCGACGAATACGATCATGCCTACCGGAGGATGCTCCGGATCAGCCGCGGTTTGGGCGAAGGCCTCCAGCACTGCCGACTCATCCGACAACCCTTCGCTGATCACTCGTCGGGTCGGCGAGCTGAGCGCAATGGTGAATTCCGCCACCAATGCCGTTGTCTCGGGGTCGTCGTCGGCCAACAGCAGCCAGCTCCCAGCGGGCGCAGCCGATATCCCCCGGCCGATTTCGGGCATCGAACTCTCCACCCATACGGTTTCGAAGATCTTGCGCTCGAGCGGTAACGCCACCGTGCTGGGATCTGTCCGCCGCAGGCAGACGCCGGTGAGTTCCGCGGTCGGAGTGCCCATGTCGTCCATGAGGGTGATTCGGCCCAGATGGGCGTCATCCTCATTCTCGCGGCTCATCAGCTCGGTGCGGCACCGGGCTCGCCGGCCGACCTGCCCGAACACCCGCATCGTCGCCAATGACACTGGCAGATATGCGGTCTCGGTCGAATCTTCCAGGGATTCAGCCTGAACGGCCGCAGCGAGACGCCGGAGCGCCGCATCGAGCATCACCGGATGGATGCGGTAACCCGGATGGTCAGCAGTTTCGGCGGGCATCTCAATTCCGGTCTCCGAACTACCGGCGGCCCGCGCCTCGGCCCGCCCGGCCGGACGATCCTCGTGCGTCACATTGATGCCGGCCGCCGCATACCGACGCCAGTTGCCGCCAGCCGAACTGGCATAAATCTCAACGCGAATCCCGTCGTCGTTGCTTTGAGCAAGCTGCGTCGTGACCCGCGTCTGGCGATCCAAGGCGAGCGTCTGCTCGACCTCGAGCTCATTGACTCCGACGGCCTCAACAGGCAGGCCGAGGGCTGCACAGCCGGCTGCCAACACCATCTCGGCAAAACCCGCCACTGGCATAACGGCCTGCCCATGCACCGTGTGATCGACCAGCCACGGCATCAGCTCCACTCTGATTTCTGCCTGCCACACATGGTCGCGCCCCGATGGCAGCTCCACATGCACCCCAAGTAACGGGTGAGCATCCGGCGACCGCTGCGGGAGCGACGGAGTCTCGACCCAATACCTCGAATGCAGCCACGGCGACGGAGGAATGTCCGCGAGCCGGCTGCCGCCATCACTCGGGGTCGTCACACCGAGTGCGGCGAGCTGCATATGGAAGAACACCGCTTCGTCTTCCCCTCGCTTCATCGTGGAGGTCACGAAGACGCGCTCGGCCGGCGACGTTTGCTGAAGTGTGTCGGTGATGGCATGCGTCAGTGTGGGATGGGGGCTCAGTTCGACAAAGACACCGTGGTCGTGCCCGGCTTCTGCGACGGCGTGACTGAACCTGACCGGTTGCCGCACATTGTTGACCCAGTACTCGGCGTTCAGCAGTGGCGCCGTGGTGGCCTCGACGACTGTAGAAAAGAACGGAATGGCGGGGAGTTCGGGTGTCAGACCGGCCAGCGCCGAATGTAATTCGGGCAGGATCGGACCCATCAGCGCGGTATGCGAGGCGACCTCCATGTTGACCCGCCTCGCGAACCGTTCCTGCGCCGTCACTGCGGCGATCACTGCATCGACCGGCTCGGGCGGCCCGGCGACCACCGTCTGCCGCGGCGAAACATACCCGGCCGTACTCACTCCGGGGAAATCGGCGATCAACGCCGCGCTGGCCTCGGCGTCCAGTTCCAACAGCGCCACCGCACCCTGCCCCGCCAGCTGTGACATCAGCCGCGATCGGGTGGCGATCACCCGCAGGCCGTCGGCCACCGTGAGTGCCCCGGCGACTACGGCCGCGGTCACCTCTCCCATCGAATGCCCAATCACCGCATCCGGGTGCACGCCGTAGGAGCGCCACAATTGGGTCAGGGCCAACTGCAACCCCATGATCACCGGCTGCACCCGCGCATCCCCGGTTACCGGTTCCCCGTCGGCGAGCAGCTGCTGCAGCGAAAACCCCA
>JAVRPX010000161.1:0-2866 GCA_032161985.1 Mycobacterium sp. | reverse complement strand
GAGATCACCGGCGAGACGCTCTTCAACGAGGTCTTCTTCGACGACGTCTTTGTGCCCGATCGCGATGTGGTCGGCGGTGTGAACGACGGCTGGGGCGTGGCGATGGCCGCATTCGGTAATGAGCGGGTGTCGATCGGCGGGGGGTCGGTCACGATGACCGCCGACGCTTTGATCGATCTGCTGGCCCGGCACCGGGCCGACGACAGTGGCGCAGCGCGCGACGTCGGTGAATTGCTGATCGAGTCGTATACGTTGGCCGCGCTGAACCTGCGGCAGGCCGCCCGAGCCGTCTTCGATGCCGGGCCCGGAATCGAAGGCAACATCGCCAAGCTTTACGGGGCGGAGCACGCTCAGCGGGTGGCAGAGCTGGCAATGCGTATCGCCGACCGGGCCATCTTGATCGGCGAGGAACTCAACGTCGTACACGACTATCTTTTCAGCCGGTGCCTGACGATCGCCGGCGGCACGTCGGAAATCGTCAGAAACCTGATCGCGGAGCGCATTCTAGGGCTGCCGCGCGATCCAGTACCCAAGTAGATCGGAGCGTCATATGTCCTGTGCCGTCGTCGGGATCGGTCGTACCGAGTATTCCCGCAACTCCGGCCGCACCACCCGCGGGATGGCCGTGGCCGCCTGCCGCGATGCCATCGCCGATGCGGGCCTCACCCCGGCCGATATCGACGGTATCTGCACTTTCATGGCCAACGACTCCGAGCAGCCGATCTTCGTCGGGTGGGCGCTGGGCATCGACGAATTAGCTTGGGCCAACGCCATGTACGGCGGCGGCAATCTCGTGGCGGATCAAATCGCCACCGCCGCAGCAGTCATCGAGGCCGGTATGTGCAAGGCCGTGCTGGTGTACCGATCGCTCAATGGCCGCTCGGGCTACCGGTTCGGCCATGTCGAGGGTCCGATGCAAGTGCAGCACCACGACCAATTCGACACGGCGTCCGGTTTCATGGTGCCGCCGCAGTGGTTTGCGATGTGGGCTCGTCGCCATCAGCACGAGTACGGTTCCACCAGCGAGGATCTGGGGCAGATCGCGATCACTCAGCGCAATCATGCGGGGCCCAACGAGCACGCTCTGAGACGCGAACCGCTCACCATGGACGACTACCTCGCGGCGCGCTGGATCAACGAGCCGTTCCGGGTACTGGACTGCACCTCGGAGGTCGACGGCGCGGTAGCGGTGCTGATCGTTGGCGAGGACATCGCCCGCAACACCAAGCAGCCCCCGATGTGGCTCGTCGGATCGTCCAACTCACAGGGTGGTGCCGGCTGGAGCGAATGGGACGATCCCACCGAGATGTACTCGCGCACAGCAGGTCCGAGGATCTGGGAGAAGACGGGGCTGAGCCCGTCGGATATGGATGTGGCCTGCATGTATGACTGCTTCACCTACACGGTGATGGCCACCATGGAGGGCTTCGGCTTCTGCGAAAAGGGCGAAGTGGGCAAGTTCTTCTCGACCGGACGCGCCACCTACGGCGGTGACGTGGTGGTCAATCCGCACGGTGGGCTGCTGTCGGAGGGCTATATCCACGGCCTCAACCACCATTACGAGGCAGCACTGCAACTGCGCCATGCGGCCGGTGTGCGTCAGGTCGAGAATGCCCAACTCGCGCTGGTCACCGCGGGTGGCGGCCCGTTCGGCGGCGCAAACGTCTACAGCAAGGAGCACCCATGACGAATCCTGCAGTGGCGGCGCCAATTCCGGTGCCCGACCCTGATTCGGCACCGTACTGGGAGGGTCTGAAGAACGGCAAGTTGATGTTGTGCCGCTGTGACGACACCGGGAAATGGATCCATCCGCCGTTGGAACGCAGCCGGTACACCGGTGGTCCCGTGCACTTCGAGGAAGTCAGCGGTGACGGCACGATCTTCAGTTACATCGTTGTCCGCCAAGCCCTCGTTCCCGGCCGGATGCCGCCGTATGTCGTCGGGCTCGTCGAACTCGCTGAGCAACCGGGCCTGCGGATCAACGCCGTCATCGACGCCGATCCCGCTGACGTCCGAGTCGGGCAAGACGTTGAGCTGCGCATCGTCGAGCTCGGCGAAAGTGGCTATCGCATACCCGAATTCGTTATCAAGTAAAGGCGGGAACAGCAGATGGGCAGAATGGAGGGTCGCGTCGCCTTCATCACCGGAGCCGGCAAGGGCCAGGGGCGGTCGCACGCTGTTCGGTTAGCCGAGGAAGGTGCCGATATTGTCGGTGTCGACATCTGTCGCCAACTCGACGGCGTGCTGTATGCGATGGCCACCCCGGAAGACCTCGACGAGACTGTCAACCTGGTGGAGAAGACCGGTCAGCGGATGATCGCCCGTCAGGCTGACGTCCGCGACCGCAAAGCACTGCAGGCCGCCTTCGACGACGGCGTCGCGGAATTCGGCTACATAGATACGGTGGTGGCCAACGCGGGGATCGTATTGAACCGGGTCGACGAGCCCGATCCCGAGGCGGCGTGGGAACTCGGCATCGGCGTGCTGCTCACCGGTGTGTGGAATACCTTGCAGATGGCCAGCGCCCACATGATGAAGTCCGATCGCGGCGGTGCCATTGTCGCCACCAGCTCGATGGCCGGCCTGAAGGCACTGACTGACGGCAGCGGTGGCGCGGACGCGTACGCCGCGGCCAAAATTGGCGTCACCGGACTGGTACGGGCCTACGCACAACGTATGGCAGCCAGGAACATTCGCGTCATGGCGATCGCACCGACCGGTGTCAACACCTCCATGATCGTGGAGAATCCGGCGCTGTTCGAGGTGATCGCCCAGAACGAGCATCTCGCAAAGGCGATGGCGAACGCCCTACCGGTGACGGTGATCGAACCGTCTGACGTCTCGGAGACGGTGTTGTTCCTCGTCT
>JAVRPX010000160.1:0-9338 GCA_032161985.1 Mycobacterium sp. | reverse complement strand
AGCCTCGACGGCACCGAGCACCGCGAACGCCGCAAGCTTCTCGTCCCGCCGTTCCACGGCAAGCGGATGGCCTCCTACGAAGCGATCGTCGAAGAAGAGGTGTTGCGCGAGACCGCGTCGTGGCCCGAAGGCAGGGAATTCGAAACCCTCGCGTCGATGATGCGCATCACCCTCAACGCGATCCTGCGGACGGTGTTCGGCGCCGAGGGCTCCGCGCTCGACGAACTGCGTGAGCTGCTGCCGCCGATGGTGCTGAACGCCTCGCGGCTGGCCGTGATGCCGCCCATCGTGCGCAGGGACTTCGGCGCGCGGAGCCCAGGCGGGAAGCTGACGTCGTATCGCCAGCGCTATGACGAGATCATCGCGCGGCTGATCTCCGATATCCGCAACGACCCGAAGTTCGACGAACGCAACGATGTCCTCGCGTTGATGTTGCAGGCGCGCTATGAGGACGGCTCACCGATCTCCGATGACCATGTCGCCGACGAGCTGCTGACCCTGCTCGCTGCCGGCCATGAAACGACCGCGACGACGCTGGCGTGGACCGTCGAGCGGCTGCGCCGCCACCCACGGGTACTCGCGCGGCTGACCGACGACGTCGACGCTGGAGGTACCGAACTGGCGCAGGCCACGATCTGGGAGGTACAGCGCACCCGCCCGGTGATCAACGGCACCGCTCGGATGACGAAGACCCGGATCCAGTTGGGGGAGTGGGTTATTCCAGAGCGCCACGCCGTTCTTGCCAGCATTTCGCTGGCGCACGCCTCCGAGGACAGCTTCGCCGAAGCCAAGGCGTTCAATCCCGACCGGTTCGTCGGCAACCCACCGGACAACTACGCGTGGATTCCCTATGGCGGCGGTGTCCGCCGTTGCATCGGTGCGGCCTTCGCCAACATGGAGATGAACGTCACGCTGCGTACACTAGTGCGCGAGTTCGAGTTCGGCACCACCTACGCCCCCGGCGAACGTCTGCACTCGCGAGGAGTCGCGACGGCGCCCGCCCACGGTGGTCGCGCCGTGGTGTACCGGCGAACGACCAAGTCGGCAGAGACCGCCGGCCAGACGCAGCGGGCCTCGGCATGACCGCGCGCGAGGATGTGCTCGTCGACGTCGGCCGCGGCATCGAACTGTGCTACGACCAGACGGGCGATCCCGCTGACCCGCCGATCCTGCTGATTGCCGGCCTCGGACAGCAGTTGCACTCATGGCCAAACGATTTCGTCGCCGCCCTGGCGGGACGAGGTTTTCGAGTGACACGGTTCGACAACAGGGATGCCGGCCGGTCTACCCACATGAGCTATCCGCCGCCGAACCCGGCTGCGATGTTCCGGGGTGGCGACCGCCGCAGGCAGTACCACCTCGGCGACATGGCGCGCGACACAGTCGGGCTGCTGGACGCGCTCGGCTACGTCGACGCCCATCTGGTCGGCATCTCGATGGGTGGGATGATCGCCCAGACCGTCGCCGCACACCACCCCGGCAGGGTTCGCACGTTGACGTCGATCATGTCGACTACGGGCGCGCCCCGGCTGGGCCGCCCGGCAATGTCGACCTGGCGGCTGATGTTGACGTCGCGCCCCCCGCGGACGCGGGCCGAGGCGATGGATCGCGCGGCGAACATGTTCCGCCACATAGGGTCTCACGGTTTCCCGTTCGACGAGCACGCGGTGCGCGAGTACGCGGGCATCGCGTGGGACCGGGATTCCAGTCCCGCGGGCATCGTTCGGCAGCTCGCAGGCATCTTCGCGTCGGGTGATCGCACAGCCGAACTCGGTCACATCGATGTACCGTCTCTGGTGATCCACGGCGACCGTGACCGGATGGTGCATCCGACGGGCGGCTCGGCAACCGCGCGAGCGATCCCCGGTGCCCGCATGGAGACCATCATCGGCCTCGGTCACGATCTGCCCATCGGCGCGTGGGGCCGAATCATCGACCTGATCACCGACCACGCCACCTCCGTAGGGTTCGCGGTTCACCGCGCAGCCCCCGTCACCCGCACCGAACTCGAGGAGCACGCATGAGATACCGAAGACGACGACGAGTGAGGATCGCAGCGAGGAACGAGCGAGGACCGGAGCGAGAAGGAGTCAAGGCATGAGCAAGTCCCAACGCCGCACGATCAGTGGCCGCACCGCCGTCATCACCGGCGCGGCGTCCGGCATCGGACGGGCTCTGGCGCAACGGCTTTCGGTACACAGCTGTCCCGTCGCCATCGCCGACATCGACGAGAAGGGCCTCAAGGAGACCGAGGCCTCATTGCACGGACCGGCGCTGCTGCGGGTGCTCGACGTGGCCGACGCCGAAGCGCAGCGTGACTTCGCCGGCGATGTGCGCGACTGGGCGCCGCAGCCGATCGGCGCGGTGTTCAACAACGCAGGGGTCGCCACGGCGTCCAGCGTCCTGGACGCCGTCCCCGAGGACGACAACTGGCTGTGGAACATCAACTTCCACGGTGTGGTCTACGGCACCCGCGCGTTCCTGCCGATCCTCGTCGAGCAGGACGAGGGCGCGATCGTCAACACGTCGAGCGTGTTCGGCCTTGTCGGCATGCCCAACCAAAGTGCGTACTGCTCGGCCAAATTCGCTGTCCGCGGTTTCACCGATTCGCTTCGCCAGGAGCTGCGCGGCACCGGAGTCACCGCCATCAACGTCCACCCCGGCGGTATCAACACCAACATCGTGCGCAACGCCCGGTGGCGCAAGGATCCCGAGGGCCGCGGCCGCACTCAGGACCAGATGGTGAAGGAGTTCGCGGCCATCACACTGACGCAGCCGGACAAGGCCGCCGAGATCGTTCACCGCGGAGTGGAGCAGGGCAAGGCGCGCATCCTCGTCGGCCCGGACGCGTACCTGTTCGACACTCTCGGGCGCCTGGCGCCGACGCGGTACTACGACCTGCTTGGCCGGCTCGAGTCGGTCCTGCGGCGACGCAGTCAGACAAGCGCGGCAGCCGAGGTGTCTGTGTCATGACCGCGGCGGCGCACTTGCCTGCCGGGCCCCGGTGGCCGGCCGCACTTCAGGGCGCCGCGTATATCGCCTCGCGACGACGCTTCATGCATGCGCTCGGGAAACGCTATGGCAGCGCCTTCACCGTGAGGCTGCCGTTCTTCGGCCCGACGGTGATCATCAGTGACCCTGCTGTGGTGAAGCAGTTCTTCCAGACGCGAACCGACGTCGTGCGCAATGTGGAACCCAACCTCGATTTGGTGCTGGGTCCTGGCTCGACGTTCGGGTTGCAGGACGAGGAGCATCGCAGGCGTCGCAAGCTTCTGGTGCCGCCGTTTCACGGTAAGCGGATGCGGGCCTACGAAGGCCTTGTCGAGGAGGAAACGCTGAAGGAGGTCGCCACCTGGCCCGAGGGTCGGGAGTTCGCGGTGCTGCCGTCGACGAATCGGATCACTCTCAACGTGATCCTGCGCGCGGTATTCGGGGCCGAGGGCACCGAGTTCGATGCGCTGCGCAAGCTGATGCCCCCGCTGGTGGCGCTGGGATCACAGCTCGTTTTCCTGCCGTGGCTGCACCGCGATCTGGGTCGGTGGAGTCCGTGGGGCCGATTCCTTGGCCTGCGGCGCGAATTCGACACGATCGTCGGTTCGCTGATCGATCGTGTCGCGGCCGACCCGAACCTCGAGCAGCGCGACGATGTGTTGTCGCTGCTGCTGCAGGCCCGCTATGAGGACGGAACGGCGATGTCGCGCAGCGATCTCGCCGACGAGCTCTTCACCCTGCTCGCCGCCGGACACGAAACCACCGCAACGCAATTGGCGTGGGCGGTCGAACGGCTGCGCAGACATCCGGGTGTGTTGTCACGGTTGGTCGACGAGGTCGACTCGAGCGGTTCGGACCTGCTTCAGGCGACCATCAACGAGGTGCAGCGCAATCGACCGGTCATCGACGGCGCGGCCCGGCAAGTCATCGCACAGGAAATGCCGTTGGGGCAGTGGGTGATTCCGCATGGCTACACCGTCCAGGTCGATATCCCGCTGACCCACCAGAATGCCTATCCGAACCCCGACCGGTTCGATCCGGACCGATTCATGGAATCGAGCCCGGATCTGTACTCATGGGTGCCGTTTGGCGGCGGCACCCGCCGCTGCCTGGGCGCCGCGTTCGCGAACATGGAGATGAACGTCGTCCTTCGCACCATGCTGCGGGAGTTCCGACTGGTGCCGACAAATGCGCGGGAGGAGCGGTTGCACAGCCGCGGCGTCGCATTCGCGCCGAGCGGAGGCGGCTGCGCAGTGGTCTATCGTCGGATCCACACCAGCTCAGAGCGCCGTGCCGAAGTACTGGACGCCACGACTACTTCATGAGAGTTGAGTTCGCATGCGCGCAGTTGTAATCACAAAGCACGGTGACCTGTCGGTCCTACAAGTGCAGGAACGTCCTGACCCGCCCCCGCCCGGCCCCGGCCAGGTACGCATCGCGGTCCGCGCGGCGGGGGTCAACTTCGCGGACCACCTCGCCCGGGTCGGCCTATACCCCGACGCACCGAAGCCGCCCTCCGTAGTCGGCTACGAAGTGGCAGGGACCATCGACGCCGTCGGCGACGGCGTAGATCCCGAACGGGCGGGGGAACGGGTGTTCGCCGGAACCCGGTTCGGCGGCTACGCGGAGATCGTCAACGTGCAGGCGGCGGATGCTGTGCCAATGCCCGACGCGCTCAGCTTCGAGCAGGGCGCGGCGATACCGGTCAATTACGCCACCGCATGGGCGGCGCTGCACGGCTACGGATCGCTGCGGCCGGGCGAGCGGGTGTTGATCCACGCGGCGGCAGGCGGCGTTGGCATCGCCGCGATCCAGTTGGCCAAGGCCGCCGGTGCGGAGATCCACGGCACCGCGTCGCCAGGTAAGCATCAGCGACTCGCCGAGATGGGCATCGACCGCGCAATCGACTACCGCCGCGACGGTTGGTGGAAAGGCTTGCCGCCGTACGACATTGTGCTGGACGCCATCGGCGGCAAGTCGCTGAAGCGCTCGTATGACCTGTTGCGTCCCGGCGGTCGGCTCGTCGGCTACGGCGCCTCCGCGTTGCAACAGGGCGAGAAGCGGTCGATCCGTACTGCGCTTCCCCAGCTGCTACCGATGTTGCGCGGGTTCAACCTGGTCAAGCAGCTCAGCGAGTCCAAGGCCGTCATCGGCTTGAACATGCTTGCGCTGTGGGACGACCGTGGCACGCTGCAACCGTGGATCGAGCCGTTGTCACAGGCGATCTCCGACGGTGTCGTCCAACCCGTAGTCCACGCGGCGGTTCCATTCGCCAAAGCCGGTGAGGCGCACCGGATCCTGGCGGCGCGGGAGAACGTCGGGAAGGTCGTGTTGGTGCCTTAGAGGCTCCTTCTCATACCGTCGCCCGCGCATGCTCGAGAAGCGTCGGGTCGTGTGCGCAGACGATCAACAGGTCCGAGTCGCCGCGCTGGTAGAGTTCCGCCAGGCGAGCATGGTTGTCGAGCACGGCCTTTCGATCAAACGCAACGAGGGATTCCATAGCCGTCAACGCTCGCGGCACCGGTGTCTGCCCGTCGATGGTGCCGTAGTGATAGAACGCATCGCCGGCGTGCAGCACCCATCGGTGGCCGGCGTCGACGGCCACGCAGGCGTGGCCGCGGGTGTGACCGGGCAGTGAGACGAGTGCAATGCCCGGCGAGATCTTGTCGAGCTCCTTGGCGGCGGCGAACCCGCGCCATTTCTCGCCCCGCGGATCGTGCTCGACGATGTTGGGCCCGTGCGCCCATTGCTCGGAGCGGTAGCGAATTTTTTCTCGCCTCGACGGAGCCCTGATGGCACCGAGCGCCTCCGCGGACGTGACGTGGACCTGCGCGGCCGGGAAGTCCGAGAGTCCGCCGGCGTGGTCCATGTCGAGATGCGTGATGACGATGTGCCGTACGTCATCTCGCTTGAAGCCGAACTGTTCGATCTGGCGAACCACGGTTTCGTCGTGACTCAGGATCGCTCTGAGCACATGCCGACTCGGGCCCGCACGTTTGGGAGCGGCGCAGTCATCTGTGCCGAAGCCACTGTCGACAAGGACCAGCCCGTTGTCGGTTTCGATCAGCAGCACGTGACAGACCATCGGGGCGGTCGGCATGTGCATGGTGCCGCAGTTGAGGTGGTGGACCTTCATGCCAGCTCCGCAATCTGCAGGCGCGTGGTCAACAGTTGGTCGATTTCACTTTGCGCCGCAACGAGATCGACTTGGCTGTCGAGTAGGCGTTGCAGCGCGACACCCCTCAGCATCGCGATGATCACTGTCGCCAGACCATGCGGATCGACGTCGGCCTTCACCTCGCCGGCGGTGACGGCCAGCTCGATGCGCTTCTCGATCTCCTCGCGGAACTCACGATCGGCGGAGACCATTTGCGGTCTGACGTCCTCGGACGGCCCGGCCACCGCATCGGCCCACAGCACCAGGCGGGCACGATTCACCGGCTGCAGGTCGGAGACCACGTGGAAGTAGAAGTCGATGAGTTGCCGCAGCTGATCGATCGGTGAATCCGATTGGCTCTCTCCGACCACCGCGTCGCGGAATTGACTGGTGACCGCGTCGAGGAGCCGCTGCATCAACGCGCCTTTGGACCCGAAGTGATGCGTCGCCAGGCCGCGGCTGTACCCGGCGCGCTCACCGACGTTGGCGAGAGTGACCTTGCCAGGGCCGATCTCGCCGACGAGCTCTGCGGCGGCCTGCACGAGTCGGTGTTCGGCTTCGGTTCGGCGCTGCTGTTGGGTACGGGGGAGGTTCGACTCAACCATCGACGTTCCCGGCCATGGCGAGCAGTTCGCTGCGGCCGATCTGGGTGACGAGGCTGGCCGTGTCGAAGTAGATGCGCTCGTTGACAATGCGATCGCCGTCAAAGAAGAACACCGCGATGAGCGGAACCCGGAATGCCTTGCCCGTCGGCGGAAGACCGTAGAACTCGCCGAGATTCGTTCCCAGCAAGTCGAATTCGACGATCACTGCGTCGTCGGCGACGTGAAAACGGACATTGTCATGGCGTTGGTCTGGGAAGGCGGTGCGGGTTGTCAGGTAGTAGCCCATGACCTCGTCGTCGCCGTCGTAGGTCTGACCGGTGGCCATGATCTCGTAATGCGGATGGCCGTTGAACGTGGCCAGCGTGGCGTCAAACTCCTTGGTCACCTCGGTGTCCATGTGTTCGCGGATGATCGCGAGACGCCGGTGCCGCAGATCGTCAGTGATCATGAGCGCTCCTTGGGTACTTGCTTGTTGACGAACAAGTTACGGTACCCAGTGGTACCACGTCAATGTCTGGACGCCCTTTTACTTCCGGGACGCCCGCGCGAGAAGGCGAAGCAGCACCTGGCAGATGACCGCGAGGGGTGCCTTGACCAGCGGGTAGCTGGCGGTTGACGAGACGGTGTAGTTAATGTGGGTGCCCGAACCGGCCGGGGTGAGCCGTACCTCGCCGGCGTAACCCGGGAATGGGATTCCTGACAGCGCCTTGTAGCCGAACAGGTTTGGTGCTTCGAAAGCCACGACTTCCTCGACGATGTCCGGACCCGGGCCGGGCGACGCGATACGCCGAATCGCCCCGACGCCGTTCGGGTCGGCGGTACCGAGTCTGTCCATCGTCACTGTGATCCCGGGACCCCACTGGCTCATCCCGACGTGGTTGCTCAGTTTGTCCCACACGGTTTCGATCGGTGCGGCGACGATGGTTTGCGATGTGACGTGCATTGGGCCACCCTAGGCGGTCTCTTTGGCTTGTTCGTATAGCGTCCGGTCATGTGAGCAGACCATGAACGTGTCTGGCTCTCGGCGTCGATACAGCTCGGTGAGCCGAGCGTGGTTCTGCCGCATCATCTTCCGATCGAATGCGGTCACCGATTCGAATGCGGCGAGTGCCCGCGGCATAGGTGCGGTTCCGTCGACCGTGCCGTGGTGAAAGAAGGCATCACCGCAGTGCAGCACCCAGCGGTGGCCGGCGTCGACCGCCACGCAGGCGTGGCCGCGGGTGTGCCCGGGCAGCGAGATCAGCGCGATGCCCGGCGCCACCTCGTCGAGCTCCTTGGCCGCGGCGAATCCCTTCCACTTCTCACCGCCGGGGGTGTGCTCGACGATCTTGGGACCGTGCGCCCACAGGACCGGGCGGAAGCGGATCCGCTCGCCGCGCGACGGGGCTCGCATCGCGCCGAGCGCCTCTGCCGCGGTGACATGTATCTGGGCCTCGGGGAACTCGGATATGCCGCCGATGTGGTCGCCGTCGAAATGCGTTATGACGATGTGGCGCACGTCCTCCCGGCGAAAGCCGAGCCGCTCGACCTGGTTGACAGCGGCTTCCTCACGTTTGAGCACCGGGCGGATGAGGTATCGGGACGCTCCTACCCGCCGGGCGGGGTCATCGCAGTCCTTCGGCCCGAAGCCGGTGTCGATCAGTACCAGGCCATTGCCGGTCTCGACGAGCAGCACGTGGCACACCATCTCGCCGCAGCCGAGCGGGTACATGGTTCCGCAGTTGAGGTGGTGAACCTTCACGTGTGCAGTCTGCTGGACCGCTGCTCTTTACGCGGGAGAGTCGACGGTCACAGTCAGTTGTTGGTGTCTGCGCTGCCGTTCGACGGCCGCCAGATAGAACGCCCATGCGGAGGCGGAACTGGCGAACAGAATGAATCCGAGGTAGAGCCACGCGTGCTTGATGCCGCGCCGACGTCCGTCGACGATCGCAAACACGGGGAAGATCAGCAGGCTCATGATCGTGTAATCCTGGCTTGCCGAAGCGGCGGCCGGATTGTCATAGCCGAGCACGATGAACTCCTGCCAGCTGCCCGGCCCCCAGATCGGGTTCGACGACGGCGTCGCGTAGTCCTGCACGAACTGGAAGTTGAAGTAATAACCCAGCGCGATCGAGGCCACGCCGACGACGTAGTAGAAGACCTCCAGCGCGGAAAACTGGGAGCCCGTCTGGAATCGCGCGAAGATCGCCGGATTCGTCTTGACGATGACCACCAGGGTGAGCACGCCAAGGAGCGCGTGCACGAGAAGGGAGACCATAGCGGGAGTCTTGCGACCGATTTGAGTTTTGTCAATATTGACATAACCGCGGTGCGGTACTTTCTGCACATGGTCCGGCCTGCCCAAACGGCGCGCAGCGAGCGCACGCGCGAAGCGCTGCGGCGGGCGGCCGTGGTGCGGTTCACCGCGCAGGGGGTGGAGGACACGTCGGCAGAGGAGATCGCTGCCGACGCCGGGGTCTCGCTGCGGACGTTCTATCGGCACTTCGCGTCGAAGCACGATCTGTTGTTCGCCGACTACGACGCCGGCGCGCAATGGTTCCGCAGTGCGCTGGCGGCCAGGTCACCCGACGAGTCGATCATCGAGT
>JAVRPX010000159.1:0-2752 GCA_032161985.1 Mycobacterium sp. | reverse complement strand
CTTGGCGAGCTGCTCGACACGCAGACCGCCGCCAAACTGTTCCACAGCGTCGATGTGCCGCTTGGCGCCAAAATGCTTAAGGCGCTGCCGAATTCGCGGGTCGATGAACTGCTCGCCGCGATCAACTCCCACCGTGCCGCCGCGATTCTGCGACACGTTGACCGCGAGACCAGAGACGCCCTGCTCACAGCGATGCCGCTCGAACGGGCGAACGTACTGCGCGGTGTACTGTCCTGGCCCGCTGATTCGGTCGCGGCACACATGCTGCCCGAGACGCTTACCGTCGGCCCGGAGGTGACGGCGGCGCAGGCTATAGACGAAATCCGCAATCAGGTTACGGCGCGGGGCGACGATCCCCATCCCGGCTCCTACCTGTACGTGTGCGGACCCGAAGAGCATCTGATCGGCATGGTGCGGTTCCGCAGCCTTGTGCTCGCCCCGGCCGATCAGATGGTCACCGAACTGGTGGAGGACGACGCCGTCACGGTGTCGCCGCTCACCGATGCTGAGGAGGCGGCGAACCTGCTTACCGATCGCCGGGTGCGCGAGCTGCCCGTGGTCGACGGCGATGGGCGGTTGATCGGCATCCTCACCGAGAACGAGGCGTTCGACATCCTCGAGGAGGAGGCCACCGAAGACGCCGAGAGGCAAGGCGGCTCAGCACCATTGGAAGTGCCGTATCTGCGTGCCTCGCCGTGGCTGTTGTGGCGTAAAAGGGTCGTCTGGCTGCTGGTGCTGTTCGCTGCCGAGGCCTACACCGGAACCGTGTTGAGTGCGTTCGCCGACGAGATGGAGGCGGTGGTAGCGCTGGCATTTTTCATTCCGTTGCTGATCGGCACGGGCGGCAACACCGGCACGCAGATCACCACCACGCTGGTGCGCGCAATGGGCACCGGACAGGTCCGGTTGCGCGACTTGCCCGCCATCGTGACCAAGGAGCTGTCGACGGGTGTGCTGATCGCGATCGCGATGGCTGCCGCCGCGGTGATCCGCGCATGGACGTTGGGTGTCGGCCCGCAGATCACTGTGACCGTGTCGCTGACCGTCGCGGCGATTGTGATGTGGTCTGCGTTCGTCGCGTCGATCCTGCCGCCCGTTCTGAAAAAGCTGCGCGTTGACCCGGCCGTGGTTTCGGGACCGATGATCGCAACCATCGTCGACGGCACCGGCCTGATGATCTACTTCATGATCGCCCATCTGACGCTGCCGCAGCTGGCCGGGCTGTAGCGCCGCGCGGCAATGGCTCGGATACTCCACCAATTGCTTTGCGCCGCAGCGGTCCTCGTCGCGGCCGGTGCTGGGAGCGGCTGGGCGCATGCCGATGCCGATGTACTCTGGACGATCGTGCATGACCAATGCGTTCCTCACGAACAGCGGAACGGCGATCCCGCACCGTGTGCGCTGGTCGACCTGAGCGGCGGAGAGAACCCGGGATATGCCGTGCTGAAGGACATCAACGGAGCGACGCAGTTTCTTCTGATCCCCACCATGCGCATTACCGGAATCGAAAGTCCGGAGGTCCTGGAGCCGGGCGCTACCAACTATTTTGCGGCAGCGTGGCGGGCACGCTCCTTTGTCGAAGAGCGGGCCGGACGAAGATTGCCGCGCGACTGGGTCAGCCTTGCGGTCAACTCCGATCTGGCGCGGTCGCAGAATCAGCTACACATCCACATCGATTGCCTTCGAGCCGACGTGCACGAAGCGCTGACCCGGCATGCTGACGACATCGGGACGGCCTGGACACCATTTCCGGTATTGCTCGCCGGTCATGCCTACAGCGCGATCGCGGTTGCAGTCGATGATCTCGATGCTGTCAACCCGTTCGATCTGCTGGCGGACGACCTGCCGGGCGCGCGGGCCGCTATAGGCCAATACACCTTGGTTGCGATGGGTGCCGTTCTTGACGACGGGCGGCTCGGGTTCATCATTCTGGCCCGGCAGGCAGACCCCGCCGCCGGTGACATGGCCGGCGGTGAGGAACTCCAGGACCATCATGCTTGCGCGGCTCCCGCAGCGGGAAAGTAGCCTATGCGAATGCGATATCACCGGCGCTATCACTTTCCGAACCGCTACGCCACGCTGCCCGCCGGGATCTACCAATCAGCCACGGGTCACAGGCCGGCTAGACATCGTCTTGCGGCTCAGTGCTTTTGGGCGCACCTTGCGCCTTTTGCCTAGCGCCGGCCCCCTCCGCCGGATCTACCGCCTGCGCACCAAGAATCCCGATCTTGATTACTTGCTTCGGGGCACGGTGCATGTGCGAGGCAGTTCACCGATCCAGGAGCTGCGGGGTGACTTGGCGACGGCGACGGCCCGGGCCCTGCGTCTCTACGGCAGTGGGTGATCGGCCACAAATTCGCCACCCGCCCGGACTTGGTGGCGTGGACGCCATCGACCCGTTTGCTGATGTCAGCCCGGACACGTTGGCGACCTGCGCCCGTCGATCGATCTTGTTAGCGTCTCACCGGGGGGTCGTACCAAAACCAACAACTGATAGAGGAAACATTTTGTTGTCTGAATCGACTGTACGTACGACCTTGAAGATCACGAGCGCGGTCGCCGCTGCGCTGGCCTTCTCACTGGCCGCCGCTGGTACCGCGCTGGCAGACGAGCTAGGGGCGGACGCATCTGGCGGCGGGGACTTGGGGTTTGGTGTCAGTGGCCCGACGCTGCCCCCACCGCCTCCGCCGCCTGCTCTTCCGGCGCCCACGGCTTCAGCGTCGGGAGGGACCGGTGTTGGGGTGGATACGCC
>JAVRPX010000158.1:0-3171 GCA_032161985.1 Mycobacterium sp. | reverse complement strand
ATTCCCTGCCACACCCTTTCCAGGACACCGCAATTCACCGCGTTGTCGAATTGACGTCGGGTCATCCGTATCAGGATCTGACCACTGGTCGCGACGCCGCCTTGCTTGCCGAAGAGCTCCTCGATCTCGGGATTCATGCCAAGGATCATCGAAACCGGACGATCGAGGCGGTACCCCTCGCCCATCATCTGTGGATAAATGACTGACTGTGCACGGTCAGCGCGCGTGAGCGTGCGTGAAATGCTCACAATTTTCGGCGTGTCGGCGTGCAGACACGCACGCTCGCGGAAGTGGGGCTACTGGATGCACCGCGACAGCACCCGGCCGAACTGCAGAAGGCGTTGCATCTGGGCGAGGCCGCCGTTGTCGACCGATTTCTGGTACCGGAACGACTCACAGTAAATGTCGGTTTCGGTGGCCGACTTCTGTCGTGACCGGGTGACGAGCTGGGTGTACATCCGCAGCCGCACCTCGGAGAGGCGGCGTGTGTCGTCGCTGAGCACCTCGTATTCGGCGGTGAGCACATGGTCGGTAATGGTCGACAGCAGGATGGTTCGGACCGACGCATTCAGCACGCGTCGCTCGCGATCGTCTGCCGTGGACAGCCCGTCGTCGGCGCGCCACATGATCAGACGGCGTCCGTCGGTGAGCACGACCTCCTGCCATAGCGCCTCGCCCCACGATTCCTCGGTCAATCCGCGCGACATGATGAAGGACTTGATCGCGGAAAGGTCGATGACTGAACGCAGTTGGTCCAGCGCCAGATCGGGGTCACGCAGGTATACCTTGGCCGCCTCCTCGACACTGGAGTACGGCGCCCAGTCCTGCGGTATACCCACTACGTTCCTTCCGAAGTCCCTTTCACTGCCGCTGCGGCGGCCCGGATCTGTGGCGTCACCAGCATCACCTGACCGAGCACGCCGTTGACGAAACCCGGTGAGTCGTCGGTGGACAACTGCTTGGCCAGCTCAACGGCCTCGTCGACAGCGACCGGTTCTGGGACGTCGTCGGCGTGCAGCAGCTCCCACACCGCGACCCGCAGGACCGCTCTGTCGACGGCTGGCAGCCTGTCCAGCGTCCAGCCCTGCAGGTGGGCCGAGATGAGGTCGTCGATATGCGCGGCGTTCTCGGTCACTCCGCGTGCCACCGTCACCGTGTACGGGTTTAGCGGCGAGACGTCGGATTCCTTCTCTGCCAGCGCGTTTCGCGATTCGGCGACATCGGCGGGGGTGATCCCCCGCGCCTCCGCCTCGAACAGCAGGTCGACGGCGCGTTTGCGGGCCTGGTGCCGGCCGCGATCGCCTCGACGGTCAGGCATTCACCCGACCCAGATAGCTACCGTCGCGCGAATCGATCTTGAGCTTGTCGCCGGTGTTGATGAACAGCGGCACCTGAATCTCGGCACCGGTCTCGACGGTGGCCGGCTTGGTGCCTGCGCTGGACCGGTCGCCCTGCAAGCCGGGCTCGGTGTGGGTGACCTCGAGTTCGACAGTGACCGGCAGTTCGAGGTAGAGCGGCGCACCGTCGTGAAACGCGATCTGCACCGGCAGACTCTCCAGCAGGAACTTGGCGGCGTCACCGACCAGTTTCTCGGACAGCGGGTGCTGCTCGTAGTCCTGCGAGTCCATGAACACAAAGTCGGCGCCGTCGCGGTACAGATACGTGGCGTCGCGACGGTCGACGGTCGCGGTTTCG
Source organism: Mycobacterium sp. (assembly GCA_032161985.1). Lineage (GTDB taxonomy): Bacteria > Actinomycetota > Actinomycetes > Mycobacteriales > Mycobacteriaceae > Mycobacterium. The sequence goes on along the minus strand of JAVRPX010000158.1, from coordinate 1,476 downwards.
ACCTTCACACCGGCGTTGTAGGTCTTGTCGACGACCTTGCCCGACAGCACGTTCTTCAGCTTGGTCCGCACAAAGGCCGGGCCCTTGCCGGGCTTGACGTGCTGGAACTCGATGATCTGCCAGAGCTGGCCGTCGATCTGTAGGACGAGCCCATTCTTGAAGTCGGCGGTCGATGCCACGTTCCGTTGTTCTCCTGTTAGACGATGGTCAGTTCCTTGGGGAACCGGGTGAGCAAGTCTGGCGCTCCGTCGCCCACGACCAACGTGTCCTCGATGCGGACGCCGCCTTGGTCGGGCAGATAGACACCGGGTTCCACGGTGACCGCGGAGCCAGCAAGCAGTGTACCGGCGGCCGATGCGCTGATTCCCGGCGCTTCGTGGATCTGTAGTCCGACACCATGGCCGAGGCCGTGGCCGAAGTTGTCGGCGTACCCCGCATCGGCGATGACCTGCCGCGAGGCGGCATCGACGTCCTTGAGCGACGCCCCCGGCTCCAGGGCTTCCCTGCCGGCCCGCTGCGCGGCGGCGACCAAGTCGTAAATGTCGAGCTGCCATTGCGCGGCAGGCGACAGCACAAACGTGCGGGTCATATCGGAGTGGTAGCCGCACACCAGCGCACCGAAGTCGATCTTGACGAAGTCGCCCGCCGCGAGCACCGCGTCGGTCGGCCGGTGGTGCGGAATCGCCGAATTGGGGCCCGCCGCCACGATGGTCTCGAACGAAACTCCGTCTGCGCCGTGGTCGAGCATCAGCGCCTCGAGCTCGCGGCCCACCTCTTTCTCCGTGCGGCCTGCGCATAGCCCGCCGCGCTCGACGAGGTCGGTCAGCGCAGCGTCGGCCGCCTCGCATGCCAGCCGCAGCAGCGCGATCTCGCCCGCGTCCTTGACCTCGCGCAGCGCCTCCACCGTGCCGGCCGCCCGGACCATCTCGATCTGCTCACCCGCGGCCTTGCGCAGGACGGCGAATCCGTCGACGGTCACCACATGGCTTTCAAACCCCAACCGGCGGGCCCCACCCTCGGCGGCGCGCGCGGCCAGATGCGGCCCACACGCCCGCTCGATGACGATTTCGGCGTCGGGCGCCTGCTGCGCGGCCTGGGTGCGATAGCGCCCGTCGGTCGCCAGCACCGGCGTCTCGTTGTCGGCGCGGATTAGCAGCGCGGCGTTCGAACCCGTGAAACCGGACAGATAACGCACGTTGACCAGGTCGGATACCAGCACCGCGTCCAGGTCGGCGTCGGCAAGCCGCTGGCGCAACCGGTCCCGGCGCTGTGAAATAGTCACAGTTGTTGAACCTACTCGCTAAGGTGTGGCCCCATGAGTAAGTGGTTACTGCGCGGACTGGTGTTCGCGGCCCTGATGGTGATCGTTCGGTTACTGCAGGGGGCGATGATCAACGCGTGGGAGACCAAGGCCGGATTGATCAGTGCCGTGCTGGTCATACTCTTCGCGATCGCGGTCTTCATCTGGGGCATCCT
>JAVRPX010000157.1:0-3885 GCA_032161985.1 Mycobacterium sp. | reverse complement strand
GCCGCCGTCATGGCATTGCCTCGGCCCACTTCATGTGTCCCTCGAAGCCAAGGGATTTCGCCATCGCGCGGTAGCGATCCCGATAGTCGCGGTAGGCATCCTCGTCACCACGTGCCCGCGCCAGCAGCGCGCGTAGCCGTAGCAGCGTGATCTCGCGCATCGCCCAACCGTCACCTGCCGCTAGGTTCGCCAACCGCTCGATCGCCTGCTCGGCTTCGGACACGTCATCCCCGGCGTCACGGTCCAGCAGCGTCTCCACCAAAGCACCTGTGGCCCCAGCCAAATACCCGAACTCTCCCCGGGTAAACAAATCGTCCACAGACATCCGCATCACCGGTATGGCACCATCGCGGTCGCCGCGCCTGGCCCTCGCACCTGCGGCCATTATGTCGACGTTCGGTACCCAATGCAGATAGGTTCGCTCGCGCAGCCACCTGTCGCGCAGCTGCGCCAGCAGTTCGAGCCCGCGGTTGCGGTCTGCCGGGGCGTGCCGATGCACCTGCACGACACCGCATACCAACTTGGCGAAGCTCAGCGCGGTGTCGTCGCTTAGTCCCTCCGCAGTCTGCACCGCCTCCTCGATCGCACGGACCGCGGAGTCATCGGCCCGCAGCACCCCGTAGGGGATCGCGAAACCGTACTTGTACGAGACGACCGCGGCGCGGGTTGCCGGGTCGCTGTGTGCGGCCGTCAGAACGGCGCCGTCGAGGTCTTCACGCCAGCCGGGGCGGCCCAACCAAAACCGAGCAATGCCGCGCCATACCAACGCCACCGCCAGCGGCGATCCGATACCGAAACTGGCGCCCTTGGCGGGGTCGCCCTCTGCCAGGTCGATGACGGTCTGCGACCACCGCAAGATCTCGGCAAATTCACCGGTATCGAACCTGATGGCCATCGGCAAGAACGCCACCCCAATGGTCAGGGCCGCATCGCCGATCGACTCGAGCAGCGCCATCTGTTCAGTTGCTAACTGCGACGCCTCACGCACGCGCCCACAGAATAGGAGCTCCATTGCCAGCCCCGACATGCCGACAGCCAACGACGCCTTGTCGCCGACGAGCCCGCACAACTCCCGCAGCTCCTCGAAGCGGTCGGAGACGCTCGCATGGACACGCCAGGCGGTGCCGCAGAGCATGGCGCGGGGGGCGATGCGCATCGACAGCTGGTCGGGGTCGTCGGCAGGCAATGCGTCGGCGATCTTTCGGGCGCGCTCCCAACTCGACCGGGCCGCGGCGATGTCGCGGTTGGTGGCCCACGTTGCGGCGCGCATGTGCCAGCCGTAGGCGGCGTGCAGATCACCGGCGGCCTCCAGATGTTCGGCAACCAAGGCGGCGTTTTCGTCGCCCGATTCCGGCTCATGGCTTTCGATCGCGGTAGCCAGCCGCCGATGCAACTGAGCGCGGTCGGACTTCAGTTGCGACTCGTAGGCCACGGCACGAATCAGCGGATGGCGGAACACATACTCGGGTTGTCGGGTGAACCTGACCTGGTCGATCAGTTCGGCCTTGACCAACTCGTCGAGGGTCGGTTCGATCCCCAGCACGGTGAGCAGGTCGACGCCGAACCGCGAGCCGACCACCGCCGCCGCGCTCAATGTGCGTTTGGCTTTCGGGTCGAGCCGATCGATGCGCGCGGCGATGGTCGCCTGCAACGTGGCAGGCACGCTCACCTCAGCACCCTCTGCGGTGGACTTGTATGCGCCCGACTGCCCTTCCAGCACGCCACGTTCGGCGACTTCGCGAACAATCTCCTCCGCGAAGAACGGATTTCCGGCGGCCCTCCCGACGATCGTCTGGCCCAATGCCTCAACAGAGAGGTCCGGCCCGAGCAACTCCGAGACCAGTGCCGCGCTTTCTGGATCGCTCAGCGGCGCAAGAGCGATCGTTTGAGCACCATGCACCCGCGCTAGCGCTCCCTCATACTCGGGGCGGTAGCTGACCAGCATCAGCGAGCGCGTTTGCGGGATCACCGTGAGGAAATCGACCAGCATCGACTCGCTGACCTCATCGATCCAATGGGCGTCCTCAACGACAAAGACCGCTGGGCTTTCGCGGGCCAACGAGGCGGCGTTCACCAACGCGGTCAACCGCCGCCGACGAGCATCGGGATCAATGGGCGGCAACGGAGTATCCGGGTCGGCGATCCCCAGCAGGTCGTCAAACAGCGCTAAATCTTCCGGGTCGGCGTCGCGAACCCGGTCGCGCACTCGATCACGGGCCTCCTGCCCACCGAGACCCTCGACGCCGGTGGCTGCGCGCAGCAACCGTGCCACGGCATGGAAGGGGACCTGACTGGTGTGGGATTCGCTGAAGGCGGTGAACACCTCGACACCACGGGTGGCTGCCATCGCAGACACCTCACGCACCAGACGGCTCTTACCGATGCCAGGCGGCCCCACCACACCGACGACACCGCCGTGGCCATCGATCGCACGGTCCAACAAGCTCTCGACGGCGGACATCTCCCACTGCCGACCGACCAACTTCGACTCAGCACGACCGATCGCGCGCTGCTGCTCGCTCATGCCCAGCAGGCGACGGGCGGCCACCGGTTCGGTTGCACCCTTGATCCGAACCAACTCCGGCTCACCAAGAGCCGCTGCGGCATCAACCAGTCGTGCGGTGGACGCGCTGAGCATCACCCCGCCCGGCGCAGCGACCGACTCCATCCGCTGCGCCATCCCGACCTGCTCACCAATGGTGGTGTAACCCAAAGGTCCCGAACCGATCCCGCCCGCGACCACCTCTCCAGAGTTCAACCCGACCCGTAGCTTGAGATCGATGCCATCCAGGCCTTGCACTACGACGGCAAGCGCCTGCGCTTCCTCCTGGATGGCCATGGCGGTTAAGCAGGCCCGTATCGCGTGATCCTCCAACGCTGTTGGTGCACCGAACACCGCCATGATGCCGTCACCGGTAAAACTGCCGACCGTGCCGTCATAACGCTGAACCACTGAACTCGCGCACCTGAAAAGCTCGACCATGATCTCGCGCAGCCGCTCAGGACCCACCGCCGCCGCGATGTCCATCGAATGCACCACGTCGGCGAAGAGGACCGTGACTTGCTTGTACTCAGCCGACTGGGTGGCCTGCGCGAGTGGCGTACCGCACTCGCCGCAGAACTTGGCCGTCGGGCCTGACTGCGCACCGCAGGAACGACAGAACAGCTCCGTCGCGGTCAGTCCACCGCCACCATCCCCGCTGGGGTCCACGCCAGTATCGTTTCACTGCTGTTGAGAGGACGTTCGCAGTATCACCCCGGCGATCCGCTTCGAGGTGCAGCCGCTGCGCCGTTTATTGGTGCGACCGGGCTGCAAGCGTGTCGGCAGCTACGGCTGAGCGGGGCCAGTGAAGTAGACACACGGGCCGTTGGCGGTAACTCACGGCGGCCCGAAGTTTCCCGGTAGGTATCGGTGTCATCGAGGTAGATCAAGACTCGAGAAGGATCCAGTGTTTATGCCGGTGTCACGCCTCAGGCGCGGTAACTTCGTTGTAGCGGCGAGCGGCTCCAGGCGTGGAAGGCTCGGGCGTCCGCCGGGCAGTGCCGAGACGGCGGAACAGAGGAGGCAGCCATGCCGGACAGTGTGTACCGGGTGACCGAGGTGATCGGTGTCAGCGGCGAGTCGTGGGAGGCGGCGGCTCAAAGTGCCGTCCAGACCGCGGCCAGCACCGTTCGGGACTTGCGCGTGGCCGAGGTGGTGCGGCAGGACGTCGTGATCGAGAACGGGCGGGTGTCCGGTTTCCGGGTGCGGCTAGCGATCTCGTTCAAGTACGAGTCGGGCGACTAGCAGCGAAGCACCACAGGGTCTCCGGTGGGAGATCAGCGACTCCGGCCGCGACCTCGGTCCGCAGCTCGTCAAGGGGCAGGAGCTGATCTCCGCCGTTG
>JAVRPX010000156.1:0-3167 GCA_032161985.1 Mycobacterium sp. | reverse complement strand
GCACGTGCACCTCCCCGAACAGGCCTTGCCGCCGCTCGACCCACGGGAACTCCCGCGCCGTCGCAAGGTTCAGGTGCATCTGTGCGACCGCGCCTGCGGCCTGGCCGAGCCTGCTGAAGCTGCGCGGTGAGCCCATCTCGGCGGTGATCAGGTCGGCCATCTCGTCCGTGTGGCCGCTGTACACCGCGGTCAGCTTCTCGATCTTCTCCATCCGCTCGAATGGTGTGAGGCGGGACCACGGCCCGCTGTCGAACGCCGTTCTTGCGGCCGCTACCGCCTTGTCGACATCCTCGGGGGCCGCCTCTGGCGTCTCGCCGATCGGCTCCTCGGTGTGCGGTGAGATCACCGAGAGTCGCTGCCGGGTGGCAGGCGCCTGCCACCGGCTGCCGATGTAAAGATCTTCGTAGACAAGGGATCTCACGCGAACGCCTCCTGGTAGGACTGCCGCGCCCAGGCGCGGAACTCGGTGATCGCGCCTTCGCCGCGGGCCAGCTGCGGACGGTCGCGATAGATCTTGTTCTCCCAGATCGGGATGTCCTGTTCGATCTGTTTGCAAAAGTCGCGGGCGAAGCCAAGGCCCATCCGGGTCATCTCGCCGCTCTCCGGGTCGGTCTGGATGAAGAACGTGTAGCGCGCGTCGACGAACTCGCCGTCGATCGGGGTGACGGTCAGCAGCGTGCACGAACGGCCAAGCCCGCGATGCCGGACCACGTCGAGCCCCATGCCGAACAGCTCGGAGTCGACCGCTCCCGACACCGGCCCGCGCGGCGTCTGGAACGTCACCTCCGCTATCGCCCGCAGACGGTGCCCTTCGGTTTCCACATCGAGGTCGCCGAACCCGGACACCCCGTGCACAGTCGCGAAATGAGCTATGTCGACGGTGTTTTCGAACACCTCCTGCGGATGCGACCGGAACCGCCAGCGGGCGGACTCAGGCGCGTGGAAGCTGAACGCGGCATCCTCGCTCTCGGGGATCTTTGGCAGCTCCCATTCCGGTTCGGTCGACCCCTCCGCGTGCCAGACGAAGATGGCGCCTGCTCGCTCGACCGTCGGCCACGCCCTAAGCCGCGCGGTACGATTCACGGTCTTCGCGTACGGAATCTCCACATTCGATCCGGCGCCGTCGAAGCGCCAGCCGTGGAAAGGGCAGGCGATGCAATCCTCGGTGACCGTCCCGCCAACGGCGATGTCGGCGCCAAGGTGCGGACAGTATGCGTCCAGCACGTACGGACTTCCGGAGGCGCCGCGGTAGCAGATCAGCCGCCTGCCGAAGTAGTGCAGACCGATCACCTGGCCCGAATCGACCTCGCGGCTGTAGGCGACCTGGAACCAGCCCTTGGGGTACGCGTCGAACGGGAATCGCTTCTCGATGTCACTCATCACGGCGTCACCGCCCGTCTGGAACGCTAAAGTTGCTATTGCTGTAAACATAGCAAAAAAGGCAGGTGCCGTGGACGAGCCTCAATCAGCTGACTGGCGTGTGTACCCGTTCCAACTGGTGCGCGGCGACCCGCAGCTCAGCTTTCCCGCCGCCGAGGGCAACCACCTCGATTGCGAGTCCGACACCTGGTTCATCGCGGGCGAGCTCACCGCTGACAGCGGCCGCCGGTTCGCGTTTCTGACGATCTTCAACAAGAACCGACCGGGCCAGTCCATAGTCGCCGACTTCTATACGTTCGCCCTGTTCGACCTGGATAACGGCACCTACGGGACATACACGGACTACGACATGCCGCCTGCCAACATGCAGCCGGGTGCGCGGCCCAAGATGTTCACCGACGTCGGCCACCTGGACATGACGTACGACAGCGGCGCGGGCCACGTGGTGTGGCGGACGTGCCGCGACGAGCAGCACCGGTTGATGCCCTACACCTATGACGTCGGCCTCGTCGGCACCGACACCTCCGGCGACGCCATGCGTCTGGACCTGCATGTGACACCGTCGCGGGCGCCTATCCCGCTGGGTGGCGCTGCGTACAAGGGGAAAATCGAGTGCTTCGGACAAGCAGGCACCTACTCCTACTTCCAGACCGGCATGACGATGACCGGCACCCTGCGCTGGGGATCTGTCGAGGAATTGGTCACCGGCAGCGCCGGTCACGTAGACCGGCAATGGTTCCCTCTTATCGCCAACAGCGGCGGTCCCGATGGCAATGTCCGCGCTCGAAGTCACGAGTGGCGCACGATCAACCTCGACAACGGGGTCGATCTGAGCATCTGGCGGCAGTTCGATCGAACGAATCACAATGAGCTGCAGCCGTTTTCGGGTGCGACGACGAGTTCCGGTGATGCCGATCCGGAGTTCGCGGACGATGTCGAGGTCACGGTCACGAGCTATGTGCGCTGGCCGGAGTCGGTGAGCCCGTTGGTTCGGCCGCCCGTCGCGGCCCGATACATGCCGGACCGGCACCGGCTCACCTCACGCACGCTCGATCTGGATCTGGTGGGCGAGCCGCTCGTGGCCGCCCCGGCGCATGCACTGCCGATCGAGTACATGGAGGGCCCGTATCGATATCGGGGAACGCTGCGCGGAAAGCCGGTGAGCGGCTTCGCGTTCTACGAGCGGTCGCTGGCGCTGTATCGGGATTGGGAGTTAGACGACGTCCTGGCCGCGGCTGGGCCGGGCGAACGTGAGCTTGTGCTCGAAGATATTGCTAGATCTCGCGCATAGCTTCACGTTAGACGGCCTAGATCGCCTCGGACCACGTTTGGTGGCGGTGCTGCAGACCCGGCTCGTTGCGGCCGAACACCAACTTCTCCCGTGCACCGCTCTCCAGGTTGGCCTGCAGGCCCGCCACGAGCGCGTAGTCCTCGTCGCGGACGGTGGCGTGGGCGTAGTCGAAGACCGCCGCCGCGCCCGCGGCCACCGACTCGTCGGACAGATCCAACGGTGTTGAGTTCTGGTGCACGGTGATCGAGCGGCCCGGCACGTCGGAGGGATAGACGCGGAACAGCTCCCCATTGGCGATCGTCGTCGACAACACGATGTTCGGGAACAGCGCGTAGATGACCACCATGTTCTGCAGCGGCTCCCACTGCTCCTCCGGAACGTTCTCGAGGTCGAGAATTCCGTTGAGGGGAAAGACAAGTCGGTGGTGCGGGCCAAACGAATCGAACACCGTGCAATTGCTGCGCGCGATGGTCGCGAAGGTGTTCTTATGCACGGT
>JAVRPX010000155.1:0-3798 GCA_032161985.1 Mycobacterium sp. | reverse complement strand
GAGAACATCGAGCTGCCGTTGCGCCTCGAGGGTCGACGTCGCACACAGATCCGGGCGCGGGTGGACCAGCTTCTGGACGAGGTCGGGCTCGTCGACCGGCACCGCCACCGGGCAGGGCAGTTGTCCGGTGGTGAGGGGCAACGAGCAGCCATCGCCGTCGCCCTGGCACCGCACCCGCAGGTGCTGCTGGCCGACGAGCCGACCGGTGAGCTCGACGAGTCAACGGCCGCAGGCGTTCTCGATCTTCTGGCGAATCTCAAGGCGCGGAAGGGCGCGAGCATCCTCACCGTGACGCACAACCCGCAGGTCGCCGAGCGGGCCGACCGGCGCCTTGTCATGCGCGACGGCGAGATCCTCGATGGTGCCTGAAGCGCCTGCGATCGAGGCGCTCACGTTGACCCGGACGTATCGAGGTGGCGGGCACGAGGTTCGAGGTGTCGATTCGGTATCCCTCGCCGCCGCCCGGGGCGAGGTTGTGGCGGTCACCGGCCCGAGCGGCTCGGGCAAAAGCACCCTCCTCTTTCTTCTCGGCGGACTCGACACCCCCGACGAGGGACAGGTGCGCGTGGCCGGCGTTGACTGGGCGACGCTGCGGGGACGTGCCCGCGCCCGATTTCGTCGGCGAAGCCCTCGGCCTCGAGCCCCTTCCGCAGCCCGGCGGCCAGGCGCTGCTCGTCTTCGACCACCAGTAAACGCATCCTGGCTGCCATGATTGCAGCCCGAAACTGACTGGCGGCTGAATTCGCTAGGCGAGGCCGTTGATGATGTCGGCCACCGGGGCCGCCGTCGCGTTGCGGAATCCGGTACCCGCCCACACATTCACGGCCTGCGGATCGCCCGCGCGCACCGACGCCTGCCGCAACGGACTGGTCAGCCAGTGCACCTGCGGATACCCGAACGGCGCGTCGGCCTCATGCTCGTCGATGAACCGGTTACGAAGCCCACGCGCATAGCGGCCGGAAAAAGCGCGCGTGACAACGGTTTCGGTGAACTGCGGATCTTGCAGCGCGGCGCGGTGCACGGGTCCGCTTCCCGCTTCGTCGGCGAGCAGAAACGCCGTTCCGAGTTGGGCCGCCACCGCCCCCGCCGCCAAGACGCGCCCGACATCGTCTGCGGTCATCAACCCGCCGGCAGCCACGACCGGCACGTCGACTGCCGCTATTACGTCGGCCAGCAGCTCGTCAAGCGGTTGAGTGGCCGGCCGCGCACCCGGGTCGAAGGTGCCGCGATGCCCGCCCGCCGACGGGCCCTGCACGGCGAGCGCGTCGACGCCGCTGGCGAGTGCGATCTGTGCCTCGCCCAGGGTGGTCACGGTGCCGACGACGGTGATGCCTGCCTCGTGCAGTCGCAGGCACTCCTCGGCACTCGGCACGCCGAACGTGAACGACGTGACGTCGGGCCGCAGGTCCAGCAGCACCTCGATCTTGGCCGCCCAGTGGTCGTCGTCGAACCGGGGTTCACCGAGCTGCGCGCCGTAGTGCTCGGCCTCCGTCGCCAGGGCCTCGGCGTATCGCGCGATGTCGTCGGGGGCGCCTGCACTCACTTGTGGCACAAAGAGATTCGCTCCGACCGGGCCCGAAGTCAGGCCGCGCGCGGCAGTGATCCGCTCCGCGAACCCCTCGGCGGTAAGGTAACCCGCCGCGACGAAGCCGAGGCCACCTGCGTTCGTCCCTGCGGCAGCCAGCGCGGGCGTCGATGGCCCACCGGCCATCGGCGCGACGACGATCGGCACAGCGAGGTCGCGAAAGTCGAACGCCATCGATACTTCGTACCACCCGGAGCGGAGCCGCTACCTGAGCGCCATGCCGAAGAGCAGGCAGTCCTGCGGCTCGAGGCTGATGTTCGGCAATATCGCGTAGCGCGCCAGCCGGCCCTCGAGCGTCAGCCCGCTGCTTTCGAGCAGCCGGGCCGATGCGATGTTGTCGACGTGGCAGTGCGCCGTCAGCCTGTACACGGTCTGGTCGCGGCGAGCCTTGTCGAGCAGCAATTGCACCGCCTCGGACATGATGCCCTGCCTCCACCATCGGCGGCCCAGGTAGTAGCCGAAATCGATGATGTGCGGCTGCGGTCGCCGCCAGCCACAAACCCCGACAGGGCCGTCGCCGCGCAATTCGATGAGCCAGACCGTCTCGCCACCGACGTTGAAGACTTCGGAGATGACGCGGCGGGTCTCGCCGACGTCTCGATGCGGGCGCCACGACATGTAGTGCGACACCTCCGGGTCGGAGGCCATTCGCTCGAAGAGTAGATCGGCGTCATCAAGTGTTGGCGCGCGCAATGTGACCGTTGGACCGTTCATCACCTCGACGTCCGACATGGTCCTATCCTGAATTGATATGGCTATCACGTTCAACCACACCATCGTCGCCGCGAGAAACCGGCAGGAATCGGCCGACTTCTTCACGGAGCTCTTCGGGCTGCCAAGCGCCAAGGAATTCGGTCACTTCCTGGCGGTAGGACTGAACCACGGTGCCAGCCTCGACTACGCGCAGGTGGCCGGGGATGAGGAGATCCGCCCGCAGCACTATGCGTTCTTGGTGTCCGAGGACGATTTCGACGGGATCTACGGACGCATCCAGGAGCGCGGTCTGCAGCATTGGGCCGATCCGAGGGGCAGCAGACCCGGCGAGATCAACCACAACGACGGCGGCCGCGGCGTCTACTTCCAGGATCCGGCCGGACACTACCTGGAAATCCTCACCCGGCCCTACGGGTCAGGTGCCGGCTGACGCGCGACGCCAGTACCTCTACACCGTCGCCCCCGAGACGGGCCAGCATTGCGGGCCGGTTGCCCAGCACCGACACCAGCTCGGCGGCGCGGCCGCAGACCGTCGGTCCCGCCACGCCGTGCCTCCAGTCGGCGTCGGTGGCTGACAGCCGAAGTCCCCGGCTGTTGCGGAATGCGGGCACGAACGGATTCGGCATGCTCACTTGGGTATTCAGCACCGCCACGAGTCCATCGGCGGGGGTAACCGGCTCGCGTCCGAGCGCGAAGACCATGTCAAGCTCGTGGGTGATGTGGTCGCCCAGAAGTAGGCGCCGCGGGAAGTAGCGGCCCACCCCACGTGGCCGCTCGGTGAGCCTCGTGAAGTCGTCGAGCAGTTCGACGGGGCTGCGTGTTGCGGCCAGCGAACGGGCCAGCGCGGCGTTGGCGCGGTCGAACGATCCACCGTGGCGCAGCATTTCGGCGCCTCGCACAGGCTTGGCTGCGACCACTCGTCATCGCTGAACTCACCGGCCAGCGCTTGAAAGCGGGCGTCGTTGGCCCGCAGCAGATCACGTGTGGACACCGAGATGCTCCTGGAGAAAGGCGGTTTGGTCGGCGAGGACTCTGGGCAGGAGCGGCGGGTGATAGATCGCGAAACGGCTTGAGTCGTAGTGCCGGGCGACGCCGCGGGGTGCGCGACGGGCGACCAGCGCTGCATACGCGGGATCCATCAGGTTCTCCCGGTCGCACACGCAGACCAGCAGCGGCGCTTCGATGCGACGGGCGTGCCGCGTCGCCGACGTCGTCACCATCGCCACGGCATCCGCGGCGACGATGCGGTTGTCGAACGCGAAGCCCGCAGGAACCGTGGAATTCCAACCGGATTCGGCACCAGCAACGGTGACCATCGCGAGGCTTCCCAGCGGGCCGACGATTGGCACGTACCGTCGGCCGCGGCGGCCGATCATGCGTAGCAGATCCTCTGCGACGGCGGGCGTCAGCCGCAGTGCGGCGAGCGGACCCAGCCTGCGGGCCGCACCCGGCCCATGCACGATCGGGCACTGCACCACCGCGACCGCAACGTCCTCGCG
>JAVRPX010000154.1:0-3617 GCA_032161985.1 Mycobacterium sp. | reverse complement strand
ACTTCGTCGAACGACGCGCGGATCTATAGGTCAGTCTCCTCCTCCGCCACCGCAACCACCACCGCCGCCGCAGCCTCCGCCGCTACAACTGCTCCCCCCGCTGCAGCTGCTGCTGCCGCCGCCACAGCTGCCGCCTGCGTAATGGGTGCCCCCGGCATCCGCCCCTCTGGCCGCCCAGCGGGTCCCGTTGCGTCGACGGAGGCCACGCACAGTCAGCCACACCGCAGCAATCACCATCATCAGCAAGAGGCCCATCACGGCGAACTCAACCGTGCTCATGCCCAAACGCTACGCCGGAGAATCCCCGCGAATACAGTGAAAACGTGAAGCTCAGGCGCGGCGATCGGCTTGACCGCATGTCCGCTGCGGTGGCCGACCTCGAGGTGCCCCCGGCGGTGTTCAAGACGTGTCCGTGGCAGCCGCGCGAGCTCATCGAGACGGGCTTGCGGCAATGGCTACGCTGCTGTGCGCCTGCGTTATGGGACAACCAGGTGATCGGCATGCCGTCGCGCGCGGTCGATGAAGCGTGGCACGGCCTGATCCTCTGCACCGCACGGTATTCAGCGTTCTGCAAGAAGGCCTACGGCCAATTTCTTCATCACCATCCGGAGGGCGGCGCACCCGCAGGCCTCACGTCGGCCGCCGATCCGATCGCAGAACAACTGCGCAGGACGGTCGTCGCATGGACGCTGGTCGCGAAGCCAGGCGAACAGTGCGTGCTGTGGGAGCTGGACAAGCACGTCGGTGTGGACCAGCCGTGGGGCCTCGATCCCGGCCGGGTCGCCTCGATCCAGGATGCGGTTGCCGCGGACTATCCGCTCCGCACGACGTAGCGTGACCACCGTGCTGAAAAGGACCGTGATCGCCGCGGCAGCGGCGCTGGCGGCGGGGCTACTCCTCGCGACCCCGGCAAGCGCCGAACCCGGCGACAACCCGTGCGAGCTGGCCGTCACCTTCTTGTGCCGATTCGCCCCGATCGCACCCGACCTTGATGACGACGTCGACCTCACCCAGCAGCAGCCAGTCGATCCCAATGCGCCGCCACCGGAGTCGCTTCCGGTGGTTGACCCGTGTGCGGCGGGCTGCATCTAGAGCCACGTGTCGTGCTGTTCGCGCGATCATGGATGAATCGCCATGTGCTGTGGCAGACTGCCTGCCAGGTTGGACCTGCAGGGCCGATTGGACCGCAGCGACGACGAGGAGCGATAAGTGGGGCCGGAAGAAGATCCGCGGGGGGAAGGCGGTCCGTCGGGCGCAGACACCGGCTCGGCCGGTGACAATGCGGGAGGGGACCCGTCGCAACCCGAGAAGCGTGCTGAAGACCATCCAGCGGCGTCGACGTCGCCGCGGCCCTCCGAGGAAGCGGGCGATCAGCCCAGCCAGCCCTCGTCCGCTGGCAGCATGCGGTTCCAAGACCCTGCGACGGCGCGCCCGCGCCCGCCGACCGTCGGGGAGACGCGGGCCCGTGAGAAGGCCGAGCGCAAGCGCAAAGAGCTCGAGAAGGCTCAATTTGAGGCCAATGTCAAGCGTTATCGCCGCAACCAGCGGCTGAAGGGTGGCGCCGCGGTCGTCGGCGTGGTGGGTGTTGTTGCGGCGCTGGGCTATTGGGCGTTGTCGCCGCGGACGACCACCGCGCAGTGCGTCCAGGAGGACGCCATGGGCGGACCGATCATCGTGCCCGACAGCTCCTGCACCGGCCACGGTGGCGGTATCGGTGGCCTCTTCATCTACAGCGGCCACCAGTACCGCTACTACTACGGCAGCACAGGAGGCGTCGGGGCGAGGCCTTCGGGGGGCACCACGATCGCGCCAAAGGGCACCACCGTCAAGACGTCGTCGGGCACCACCATCCAGCGCGGCGGCCTAGGCAGCAAATTTTCCGGCAGCGGCGGCGGTTAGAGCAGCGGCTGGTGAAACGCCTCAGAACGGAGCGGCGGCCGGACTGGTTGTCGATCGTGGAAGAACAGGGGCTCGTCTTCGGCACGCCCGCGCTCGATGCGGCCGGAGTGGACCGTGTGTACTGGGACGAGTCGGTGTACTACGAGTTCGAGATGGACGAGGTGCTCGCGCTGGAGGCCGACGTCGAGCTGCTGCACTCGATGTGCCTGCACGCCGTCGAGCAGATCGTGCTCATGGAGCGCTACGCGGACTTCGGTCTGCCGGAATGGAGTTGGCAGCCGATCGCCGAGTCGTGGCGACGGTCCGACCCGTACGTCTACGGGCGTTTCGACCTGCGTTACGACGCCCGTTCGCCCGCGAAGCTGTTGGAGTACAACGCCGATACGCCGACCACGCTGCTGGAGTCGGCGGTCTTGCAGTGGCATTGGCTGCAGGATAAGTTCGAGGGCTTCGATCAATGGAACTCGCTGCACGAACAGCTCGTCGATCGGTGGAGGGTCGTACGGGATACTCTGCCCAGCAATGAACTTTACTTCTCGTGGTCCGGTGCCGAACAGACCGGCGAGGATCAGATTACGACGACCTACATGCAGGAGACAGCGGCCGAGGCCGGGTTCGAGACGGTAGCGCTGGAAATCGAGGACGTCGGCTGGGACACCGCGCTGGAGCGCTTCGTCGACTTGGAAGAGGCGCCGATTTCCGCGATGTTCAAGCTGTACCCGTGGGAGTGGGTGCTGGACGATTCGTTCGGCCAGCGCGTGGTGTCGAGCCTGCCGGGGACCATGTGGGTCGAGCCGCTGTGGAAGACGCTGCTGTCGAACAAAGCGATCCTGGCGGTCCTGTGGGAGATGTATCCCGGCCACCCGAACCTACTGCCCGCGTACCTTGATGACCCTCACGAGCTCACCGAGTACGTCCGCAAACCCAAGCTAGGCCGCGAGGGTGGCAACATCACCATCGTCGGGCCCGGCGTAGAGCTAGCCACCGGCGGTGTCTACGGAGAAGAGGGCTTCGTCTACCAACTCTTCGATCCACTACCGCTTTTCGACGATTTTCGGCCCTCGCTTGGTGCGTGGGTGGTCGGCGATTCGTCAGCGGGTTTGGGGATCCGCGAGGCAGGCGGACTGGTGACCAATGACCGTGCCGCTTTTGTCCCGCACCGAATCCGATTGACCGAAGGAAGTTAACGATGACAACCACCGTGATGGCGCTGGAGCCCGACTTCTGGCATTCGATTGGCCGCGGCGTCGGTGCCATGTGGCTGTATGCCGCTGTGGGGCTGGTGCTGATGGTGATCGGGTTCTATGCGATCGACCTGACCACGCCGGGTCCGCTGCGCCAAATGGTCAAGCAGGGCAAGCCGAATGCCATCGCCATCTCTGCGGCGGGCATCGTCAGCATGGCGTTCATCGTGGTGCTGGCGATCTATTCGTCTGGGGGCAGGTTGGCAGAGGGACTAATTGCCACCGCGATCTTCGGCTTCGTCGGGATCGTGGCGCAGGTGGTCATGATGCGTGTCGCCACGATGGCGCTGGGCGTCAACATGTCCGGCTGTTTGGAATCCGACAGCTTTTCCAAGGAGTCGCTCATGGTGGCCGCCGCGCAATTCGCGCTCGGGCTGGTGGTGGCGGTCGCCATCCTTTGAGCCGCTGTATCTAGAGCCAGGTGTCGTCGGTGGTGGCGGTGAGGAACGCCTCCAGATCGTCACGCCAATGCGC
>JAVRPX010000153.1:0-4037 GCA_032161985.1 Mycobacterium sp. | reverse complement strand
TTCGGCGGGCACAGCACTGACGTCGTCCAATCCGACGTCACTGATCAGCCTGGCCTCACCGGGCACCACGGCAAAGTCAATAGGCTTGGCCGTCAAGGGATCTGCCGTCGGCACAGCGTCGAACTGGTAGTCGAACTCTTCGTCGGCACGGTCGAGAAGAATCGAACCGGTGGCGACAATGCGGCGGCCACCCAGAGCCGGCTCTTGAAACACGCTGGCATGCCGAACTCCCAGGGAGCGGCCATCGTGGGTTTTCTCCAGGTTCAGATATAGCGGGTCGGTGGGCCGTCCTTCGCGCGGGAACGCCACCTGCACCGATTTCACTGTCTTGCCAGGCGCGGCGCACGCCACAAGTTGAGCAAGTATCTGCCCACCGAAGATCCGTTCGGACTTAGGGTGGGCGACAGGGAGGACCGTGCGGCCGTCGCTGTCTTTTTCGATGTCCAGCACCGTGTGGAATTGCTCGAGATTCATCCTTGCTGTTCGGCCCTTTCTTCAGCTTCTGCAATCGCGGCCAACTCGAATTTCTTGACCTTGCCTGACGGAGTCATCGGCAGCGAATCCACGAAATGCCATGCGACAGGAGTCTTCTGGCGGGCCAGACCCTTTGCATGCAGGTGCTCGGCCAACTCGCCGACGGAAGCCTCCCCCGCGCCGTCGAACACGACGAACGCGACGGGAACCTCACCGAACCTCACGTCGGGTCCGGGCACGACCGCGGCGTGGCGCACAGCGGGATGCGTGATGAGGAGATCTTCGATGTCACGCGCGGAGAATTTCTCGCCGCCGCGGTTGATGACATCCTTGAGGCGTCCGGTAATGGTGACGAAGCCGGAGCCGTCGACGACGCCGACATCTCCGGTGGAGAACCATCCCGAGTCATCAAGGGCGGCCCGGTTGGCCGCAGGGTCGAGGTAGCCCAGCATCTGCTCGGGCCCGCGCACTAAGAGTTCGCCCTCGGATCCGGTTGGAAGCGAACGGGATTGGTCGTCAACGACTCGCACCTCGACGCCGGGAGCGATCGCGCCATCGGTTTCTGCGCGCAGGTCGAACGGATAGGCGCGGTTCATCACCGTCACGGTTGGAAGCTCTGTCATGCCGTACACCCGCGAGGCGGGAATCCCCTGCTCTTCGCTGCGTTCCATGACCGCGCGCGGTATCGCCGCCCCACCGCAGGCGAAGTTCCGCAGCGGCAGGTGCACGCGGGCGGCGCGGGCGGCGTCGGTCAGTTCTTGCAGGAACACCGTCGCCCCGGCCGAATAGGTCACCCGGTGGCGCATGATGTCGGCCACCGCGACGTCGGCTTCCCACCGTTCGGCCAGCACCGCCGATGCGCCGACCAGTAACGGGATGGTCATCGCGTTCAGCACGCCGGTGATGTGCTGCAGCGGGGCCGCCATGTACGCGACGTCCTCCCAGGACAGGCCCCACGCGTCGGCAAGCTGGCGAGTTTCGGCCAACAACGTGCGCGAGGAGTGCACTGCGGCCTTGGCGCCGGAGGTGGTCCCGGAGGTGAAGAGGATCAGGCAGGGTTCGTCGGCGCCGAGGATCGCGTACTGCTGGCGCCGGCTGTGGGAGACGACAACGTCGAAAGACGACCAGCCAGGCCGGGTTCCACGCAGCACAACCCGGGCAGCGTCGCCGAGACCGGCCGCGCCGAGCAGATCGTCGAACGCTTCCGCGTGGACGAAGCCGCGGAACGTCTCGGCGGTCACCACGGCTACTGGCCGGACCTGCTCGATGACCTGGCGCAGTTCGTGTTCCCGGTAGAACGGGGCGATCGGGCAGCTCACCGCGCCGACATGCCAGACCGCCAGCCCCAACACGTGGGCTTCCCACCAGTTGGGCGTCTGCCAGCACACCACGTCACCGGGCCCGACGCCGGCTCCGGCCAGCCAGGCGCTGGCGCGTTCGACCAGCTCGAGCAGCTCCTGGTAGGTCAGCTGTTGGCCACCTTCAATGATGGCCGGTTGTGAGCCCCACTGCCGGGCGGCGCGCACGACCGACGCAGACATCGTCATGTCGTTGACGTAGCCGAAGCGCCGGAACTCCGCGAGGCGGTCCGCAGCCACCGACGGGGCTTCAATGTCGGCCGCGGTCAATCGAATTCGGTTCATCGCTATCCGCCCATGCTCATGCCGCCGTCGACAGTGACGACCGCACCGGTGACATAGGACGCAAGGTCGTCGAGCAGGAACGCGACGGCGTGCGCCAGCTCCTCGGGTCGGCCCCAGCGCCCGAGCGGAATCATCGATGTGACCAAATCCCGGTCGGTGTAAGTCAGTTCGGCCGACATGTCGGTGTCGAAACTGCCCGGGATGACGCAGTTCACCGTGATGCCCTTTCGGGCGACGGCGCGGGCGCTGGATCGGGTGAGGCCGACGATGCCGCCCTTGGCGGCGCTGTAGGCGATCTGCACAGGGCTGCCCATCAACGCGGTGATCGAGCCGATGTTGACCACACGCCCGAACCGCTGCTGCGTCATATGAGCCAAGGCGGCCTGGCTGAGGAAGAACGCCGCGGACAGGTTCACGGCCAACTGCCGGTGCCAGTCCTCGGCACTGACCTCGCCAAGGCGTTGCTCGGTCACCATCCCGGCGTTGTTGACCAGATAGTCCAGCCGCCCGTGCTGCTCAAGAACCTCGGCGACCAGCGTGTGGCAGGAAGCTGGCTGCCCAACATCAGCCTGATGAAGGGTCACGGTGGCCCCGCACCGCGCAGCGTCGTCGCGAAGCAGTTGCGCAGCGGCGACATCGCGGGCGTACACAGCGGCCACCGTGACACCGGACCGAGTCAACCGATCGGTGATGGCACGGCCGATCCCCCGGGCTCCGCCCGTGACGAGCGCGACCCGGGCGCCGGCGGCCATTACGTTGTCCTCGCAGGCTTGGCTGCCACCCGCGCACTCAGGCGCTCCAGCAGCACGCGATGCTCCTCGGTGTCGAAACACGCGCTTTCGGCGCGGGCACAGTCCTCAAGAATCACGGCAGCCCGATCGATGTGGGAGTTCAGCAGCTGACGTGCCTGCCGGACCGCCTCCGGCGGGAGCGCGGCGAGGCGCGTGGCGAGCCGCAGCGCCTCGTCTAGCACGTCGGATGCGGGTACCGCCCGGTTCGCCAGCCCCAGGCGATGGGCTTCGGTGCCGCTGACCCGGTCTCCAAGGAGCAGATGTTCTTTGGCGGCAGACAGGCTGGTCAGCAGCGGCCAAAGCGCCAACCCGCCGGCGCCGTCGAGGAGCCCAAGCGAGACCCGCGGGTCACTGAGGAAAGTGTCGTCGGCCATCACGACGAGATCGCAAAGCAGTGCCACCGTGACGCCGGCGCCGACCGCGGCGCCGTTGACCGCGGCGACGGTGGGGAACGGCACGCGAGTCATCACCCGGAACAGCTCCTGGTGTGCGTCCAGCACCGCGTCGCGCATAGGGCGGTCTTCGCGCATCGCGCGGATGGTGTCGAAGTCGCCGCCTGCGCTGAACGCACTGCCGCGACCGGTGAGAACCATCGCATGCACGTCGGGGTCGCCGCGCAGGGTGATGACCGCGCGGAGCAGGGCGTCGGTGATCTCGCCGTCCATGGCGTTGGCCCTCTCGGGCCTGGCCAAGGTCACGCAGGCCACCGGACCATGTCGGTCGATGATGACAGCCGGGTGTGCCTGTGCGGCAGACGATTCGCCTTCGGTCACAGGTCCACCAGCCGGGGAATCGTCCCGGCCGAGATCAGGCGGGCGCCGATCACAGCGGGTAACTCGGCCGCCGAACCCAGCACCGAGTCCAGCACCAGCGCTCGGGCCTGGAACCGATGGAAGGGATGCTCTGCAGTGAAGCCGATGCCGGCCAGCACTTGCTGGCATTGCGTAGCGGCGAACCGCGCCGCACGCCCGGCCAACGATTTCGCCAGCAGACCTGCCAACACCGCGTCGTCGGCATCCCACGCGCCCGCGAGGGCAGCAGCGGCGCCCTCCCGTGCGACGTGCGCGTCGGCGAGGCGATTGCGTACCGCTTGAAATGACCCGATGGGTCGGCCGAACTGCACCCGGCT
>JAVRPX010000152.1:0-5664 GCA_032161985.1 Mycobacterium sp. | reverse complement strand
CCTCGAAGAAGTCGACCGCGGCGAAGCTATCCGCCAGGCGGCGCACATCGACGAGGATGATCGCGCCGATGGCACCGCGCACCAGGTCGTCCCACATGAACCAGAACCGGCGCTGTCCGGGCGTGCCGAACAGGTAGAGCACGAGATCCTCGTCGAGGGTGATGCGGCCGAAGTCCATCGCCACGGTGGTGGTGTTCTTCATCGGGGTGGCGTCGAGACCGTCGACCCCCTCCGACGCGTTGGTCACCAACGCCTCGGTGCGCAGCGGCATGATTTCCGACACCGCCCCCACGAACGTCGTCTTGCCGGCGCCGAAGCCACCGGAGATGACGATCTTCGTCGAGGCGGTGTCCCGCCTCTCAGAGCGCTCGGAGGCCACGCAGCGTCCTTCCTATCAGTTCGCGTCGTTCGTCGTCGGTGGTGGAGTCACCCAGGGTGGTGTGCACCCGCAGATAACCTTGCGTCACAAGGTCGCCGATCAGCACGCGCGCCACGCCGAGTGGCAAGGATAAGACAGCGGCGATCTCGGCGACCGACGGGCTGTCGGCACACATCGTCAGGATCTGGCCACGCACGTCGTTTCCCGGCCAGCGCGGTGGTTTCCGTGGAGCGGCCAGGGTCTCGACCGGGGCCTCCAGCGGCAGATTGATACGGGAATCGGTACGGCCGGCCGTCAGTGTGTACGGCCGAACCAGCTGCGGTTCGTCCGTATCGTCTGATTCCCACACCGATTCCCCGGTCGCTTCGCTCCTGCCCTCCGGATGCTCCATAGGCCACTCACGAGTGCTGACGGGAGCGTCGCGACGACTGGACCATGGCGCCAACACGTTCCACCAAAATGGCCATCTCGTAACCGATCTGGCCGATATCGCAGTTCCGGGTCGCCAGCGTCGCAAGGTTGGAGCCGTCGCCGACGCGCATCAGCAGCAGATAGCCGTTCTCCATCTCGACGACGGACTGCAGCACGTACCCACCGTCGAACAGCTGCGCGGCGCCCGTCGACAGGCTCGCGAGCCCGGAGGCCACCGCGGCGAGTTGGTCGGCTCGTTCGGTCGGCATGTGCTCACTGGCGGCCATCAGCAGGCCATCGGCGGACACCAACACGGCGTGCGAGACGCCGGATACTTCGCGGGCGAACTTGGAGACCAGCCAGTCGAGCGAATCACGCTGCGTCGAACGTGGCGGCTGCATTGAATCCCGGGTCGCTTCGCTCCTACCCGCCGGTGTCATTCGTTATCGGTTCCTCTGGTTTCTCGGGCATGTGATCGGCCGGCATGCACGCCACCGAAATGGTTGCTGATGCTTGCGCGGACTGCGTCCGGATCGCGCGGCGGAATCGAGCGACCGCCGGTGTCGAACTCAGCCGCCGATGCTACCTCGTCGTCACCGTCGTCGCTCCTGTGAGCACCGCCGTTGAACTGGTGGGCACCATTGGTCGGGCCCGCGGGGCGTGCGGAGTCGACCGCGCCCGGCACCAGGCGCGCGCCGGGCTCACGCACCGGCAGACCCTCCTCGGTGTGCTCTGCGACCGGCGCATCCTCCGCTGCCGCGGCGGCTGACCAGCCGTGATCCCACACCGATTCCCAGTTGAGGTCCTCGCTCTTGGCCAGTTCGGTGGGATCGACGAGCCATTCGGACAGCATCCGCTGATAGATCGCGTCGTCGGCACCGGCCGTCGGGGACGGCTCGTGCACAGCGTGCCGGGAAGGCTCGGGCGTCGGGATCTCGGCCGCGACCGGCTGCTCAGGCTGCGGGGGTGCCTGCGGCTGGGGCTCGGCCATCGGCTCCTGTGCAGGCAGGCCGTTGCTGACGGCTTGCGCGCGGGACGCGAAGAACGCCGACGTGTCTGTGGGCGCACGCTCCATCTCGCCATCGCGGTCGGAGTCGGACTCCTGGGCGGCCCGCTGCCCCCACGGGACGGGCTCGGCCGTCTGCGCCGGCATCGAGTCCGGGGGCCACAGCTCCTCGGCGGGCCACTCATCCTCCGGCTCTTCGGCCGCGGGCTGGGCCAGCGAGGTCGGGATGTCGGAGATTCCGCTGGCGCCGGGATTGCGCTGCGGCAACAACGCCACGGGCACGTCGGAGTGGCCGTTGAGGTACTCCGGCTGATCGACGTGATCCGTGTAGTCGTGATCCTCATCCAGCGCCAGCGCCGTGTGGATCCCTGCGTGGGCGTCGGCGGGTGCGCCGTATTCGAGCTCGCCGTATTGGTCGGGGGCCTCACCCCCGACGAGCAACTCTGACGGCACGAAGACACCGGCAGTAGTGCCTGAATTCGGTTCGCCCGCAATGGTGCTGCGCAACCGGACCACCAACCCGTGCTGCGCGGCGAGCCGCCCGACCACGAACAGGCCCATGTGCCGCGCGGTGTAGGGGTTGACCTCGCCACCGGACTGCAGACGGGTGTTGGCCACGCGCAGATCCGCTTCGGTCATGCCGATGCCGATGTCGCTGACCTCGATGACCAGCCCGCCGTTACCGGTGTGCACCGCCGACACCCGAACCTGGGAGATCGGCGGCGAGTAGCGCAGCGCATTGTCGAGCAGCTCGGCAAGCAGGTGCACCAGGTCGCCTGCGATGGCGCCGTGGATTTCGCTGTCGGGCACCGTCGCGGTGACCACCCGGGTGTAGTCCTCCACCTCGGAGGCGGCGGCGTTGATGATCGCCGACACCGGCACCGGCTCGGCCTGTTCACGGGGCACCTTGGCGCCCGCGAGCACCAGCAGGTTGGCGCCGTTGCGGCGCATGCGGGCGGCGAGGTGATCCAGACGGAACAGGCTCTCCAGCCGGTCGGGGTCCTCCTCGTTGCGCTCGAGGCGGTCAATCAGCGACAGCTGCTGGTCCACCAGCGACCGGCTGCGCCGCGACAGCGTCTCGAACATGTCGCTCACCTGCAGCTGCAGCCGGGACTGCTCACCGGCCAGCAGGACGGCCCGCTCGTGCAGCTCGTCGACGGCGTGCGCGACCTGACCGACCTCTTCGGAGGTGTGCACGGGGATCGGCTGGACATGCCCGGGCTCCCCACCCGCGCGAACCCGATCGATCTCGCGGGCCAGGTCGTCGTGCGCCACCCGCAGGGCGCTGTCGCGCAGCCGGCGCAGCGGACGCACGAGCGAGCGGGCGACCAAGATGACCAGCAGCAGTGCCAGCAGCATCGCCCCGATGACGATCGCGGAGTCTCGGATCGCGGCGGTGCGCTGCGCCACGGCCTCGTTCTCCACGGCGCCGGTCACCGCAGAGGACGTGTCGGCGATGATCTTGCCCGCGATCTGGCTGGTGGCCTGAATGGATGCGCTCAGGTCCGGGTTGTTGACCAGCACGGCGGCGGGGTCGGACATGATCGCCATCCGCTTGACGAACTCTCCCTGCAGCTTCTGGGCCTCGGGAGAGCCGACCCCCAGCACCTGGCTCATGCCGAACAGCGTCGACGGCTCGGTGCCTGCCACCGTATTCATCGACATGCGCAGCTCGGGCTCCGGCAGTTCACCGCCGAGGTTCACCAGCAGCTGCTGAATCATCATCTGACCACGGGCGCCGATCGCCCGGCTCAGACCGAGTGTTTCGGCGCGGATGTGTTCGTCGTCGACCCGAACCGAGCCGTTGATCGCGTCCTCGGCGGTCAGCAGGATCGGCGTGTACGCCTGCACCCGGTCACGCAGCCCGACGCTGTTCGCCGTGACCTTGTCCATCAGCGCCTGACCGGCGCCGATCATTGTGTTGATGCCCTTGCTGACATCCGGCGCGATGTCGGTGTCGGCCAGTCCTCGCTGCAATTCCTGCCGACTGGTGTCGAACGCGGTCAGCGCCGCCTGGGTGTCACCACCGGTCGAATTCGCCAGCATTGCGCCGTCGAGCGAGGCCATGTAGCTCTCGATCGCGGGCACCATTTCTGCGCGATCGGCGGCGCGCCGCAAATCGGCCGCCTGCGTCGCGCTCGAGTAGATGCGCAATCCGCCGAACACGCCAGCCAGAACCAGCGGCACCAAAACGATCGCGAACACTTTCCAGCGGACTGGCCAATTCGAGATCGACCATCTCGACGGTCGCTTGGCCGGTGTCTGCGCCTTTGGTTCGAAATCGACGAGCGTGCCGTCCGACTGCTTCAGCTGCGAGAACGCGGTCATCCGCGCCCGCCGCTGCTATCGGCGGCCTGTCCGCATTTCATTAATGGAGCAACGTTCATAAGGCTTCCTGCTGATTTCGCCCTCGTATGGGCGCGCGTTGTACGCCTGGCAATTGGTCGAGTATGCCAGCCATGTGCGGGTGTTTCCACAATTCTTACTGAACAGACAGAGTTCATAACCGCGCTGACGAGCCGTTTTGAAGCGTGCGAGCAAATAGTCCATGACGCAGCCGCATTCGCGGACTGTGTTCATCGAGGCGTGTCAAACGTCGGCCAAGCGTATGGTCGCTGTGTTCGAATCAAGCACTGCCGCAACGAGAGGGGACAGCATGACTGACGGCGAGAAGTATGAGGTAGATCCGTCAGGCGACCCGACTCCAGGCGTGCCCGGCCACGCGTTGCCGGATGACGCCAAAGAGCCTCACCCGCTGGCTGATCCCGCCAACGATCCCACTCCTGGTGTGCCCGGCCACGCGAAACCCGACGAGGACTAGCGCCCGACGCCCTCAGCGAGGGCACTAATTATCCGCTGTGTTCAAAGTGATGTTCTACTCGCCGCGGATCGCGCCCAACACCGGCAATGCCATCAGGATGGTCGCCGCGACGGGATGCGAATTGCATCTGGTCGAGCCCCTCGGATTCGATCTGTCCGAACCCAAATTGCGCCGCGCCGGCCTGGACTACCACGACCTGGCGTCGGTCACCGTGCACCGCGACCTGCCCACCGCCTGGGCGGCCATCGCGCCCATCCGGGTCTATGCGTTCACCGCGCATGCCACGACGTCGTTCGCCGACGTCAGCTACCTGCCGGGTGACGTGTTGATGTTCGGTCCGGAGCCCACCGGGCTCGATGCGGCGACGCTCGCCGACCCGCACATCACTGAGCAAGTACGGATTCCGATGCTGGCGGGCAGGCGGTCACTGAACCTGTCCAACGCCGCGACCGTCGCCGTATATGAGGCGTGGCGCCAGCACGGGTTCACCGGCGCCGTCTGACTTAGCTTCCGATCACCAACTGTCCCAGTGCGCGACCTGTTCGGCGGGCAACCGCTTGGCAGGCCGGAAGTCGGTGCCCTTGGTGTAGGCGATCGGGAACAGGCCGCCCTGGCTGTACTTGTCGAACGGGATGCCGAGGATTTCGGCGGCCTGCTTCTCGCCATCGCCCAGCAGATGCAGCGTCGTGTAGGCCGATCCCAGACCGCGTGACCGCAACGCCAGCATGAAACTCCACACCGCGGGTAGCAGCGATCCCCAGAACCCCGCGCCCGTGCCTTCGGGACGGCCCTCCAAACATGGGATCAACATCGTCGGGACCTCGTGAAGGTGATCGTTGAGGTATTTCGCGGAGTCGTACACGCGGGGCCGCTGCTCGTCGCGCACATCGCCGTACTCGGGCTTGGGCTGATCGAGATACGGCGTCGCATTGGTGCGGTAGATGTCGGCGATCGCCTTCCTCTTGTCGGCGTCTTCGACGAACACCCATTGCCAGCCCTGGGCGTTGGAGCCCGTCGGTGCCTGAAGCGCCAAGTCGAGACATTCCA
>JAVRPX010000151.1:0-7482 GCA_032161985.1 Mycobacterium sp. | reverse complement strand
CCGCGCAACGTCTCGGCGAGCTGGCGGACCGCGTGCGCGGGCCGTTGGACAGAGAACGGCTCGGCGCCGACGCGCCGAAGTACCTCATCGGCGGGCGGGCCCTGATTGGCAGGTTGCTGTCGGCGATTACAGCATATCCCCACACGTCGCTACACACCAACAGCCCGCTGGTGGAGTTGGTCACCTCCAGCGAGGGCGTCGTCGGCGCCGTCATCGAGAAGGACGGCCGTCGCCGCGCAATCCGTGCCCGCGCCGGCGTGCTGCTCGCCGCGGGCGGTTTCGAGAACAATCCCGCCCTGCGCCAGCGCTTCGGCGTGCCCGGTGATGCCAGGGACACGATGGGCGCGCCGGGCAACACAGGGCTGGCCCTCCAGGCGGGAATGGCCGTCGGTGCCGCGATCGACCTGATGGATCAGGCGTGGTGGTCGCCGGGGTTCACCCATCCCGATGGGCGCTCAGCGTTCTCGCTGTGGTTCACCGGTGGGATTTTCGTCGATCAAGACGGGAAGCGGTTCGTCAACGAGTCGGCACCCTATGACCGCATCGGCAAATCCATCATCGAGCAGATGGCCCGCGGTGCAATGACGTTGCCGTACTGGATGATCTATGACGACCGGGACGGCCTGGTGCCGCCCGTGAAGGCCACCAACGTGTCGATGGTCGAGTCCGAACAGTACGTCGAGGCCGGCCTGTGGCATACCGCGGACACCCTGCCCGAGTTGGCGGCCAAGATCGGTGTGAACGCCGAAAACCTGGTCTCGACGGTGAACCGGTTCAACGGGTTGGTCGCCGCGGGTGTCGATGAGGACTTCGGCCGAGGTGGCGAGGCCTACGATCGTGCGTTCTCGGGGGGCCAGTCACCGATGGTGTCGATCGAGAAGGCCCCGTTTCATGCCGCCGCGTTCGGCCTGTCCGATTTGGGCACCAAGGGCGGACTCGTCACCGATTCCCACGCGCGCGTGCTCGATAGCGACGGGGACCCGATCCACGGGCTATACGCGGCGGGCAACACGATGGCTGCGGTCACTGGGACCGCCTACCCCGGCGGCGGCAGCCCGATCGGAGCGTCCATGCTGTTCAGCCACCTCGCGGCACTCGACATGGCCGCGAAAGACACAGGAGGATCAGCCCTATGACATCTCTTCAGCGATACAGCGACCGTCGTGTCCTGATTACCGGCGGTGGTTCGGGCATCGGGCAGGCGAGCGTGCTGCGCATCTTGGACGAAGGCGGTCTGGTCGTCGCGGCCGATATCAGCGAGCCGGGCCTGAAGGACACCGTCGCGAAGGCCGAAGCGCATGGTGACCGGCTCACCACTGTCGTCATGGACGTCGGCGCCGAGCAGTCGGTACGGAACGGCGTTGCGGATGCGGTGAAGGCCCTCGGCGGCCTGGACACCCTCGTCAACGTGGCTGGGATCCTGCGATCGGCTCATTTCCTCGATATCACGCTCGCCGACTTCGAGCAGGTGCTGAGGATCAACCTTGTCGGCACCTTCCTGGTGACCAGGGAAGCGATCCCCGCGTTGCGCAACGGCAATGATCCCGCCGTGGTCAATTTCAGCTCCACCTCGGCCGCCTTCGCGCACCCCTACATGGCCGCCTACGCGGCGTCCAAGGGCGGAGTCCAGGCGATGACGCACGCGCTCGCGCTGGAGTTCGCCAAGGAACGAATCCGGTTCAATTCGGTCCAGCCGGGCTCGATTTCGTCCGGAATGACCGACGGCACAGGCGAATCGAAACAGAGTATCGGACCGGGACTGCCGGACGACGCGGACTACTCGCTATTCGGCAAGATCACGTCGGTGCTGCCGGTCGAGGGTGGCGGAATGTTCGCCAAGCCCGACGCGGTCGCCGCGGTCGTTGCGATGCTCGGGTCGACGGACGCCTATTTCGTCACCGGAACCGAGGTGCGTGTCGACGGCGGCACCCACATGTAGATTTCAGCGAATGAGCATCGTTGACCGACCCCTTCGGGTGATTCAGTGGACGACCGGCAACATCGGGCGGCGATCGCTGCACGCGATCATCGGGCGCGACGACATGGACTTGGTCGGTGTCTATGCGCACGGCGCCGACAAGGTTGGCGTTGACGCGGCCGAGCTGGCCGGCTGGCCCGAGCCGACCGGGGTGACGGCCACCAACGACATCGACGCGTTGCTGGCACTGAAGCCCGACGCCTGTTGCTACAACCCGCTCTGGCCGAACATCGACGAATTGGCCCGGCTGCTCGAGTCCGGCGTCAACGTGTGCTCGAGCGCGGCATGGATCACCGGCGGCAAGCAGTCACCGGAAGACCTTGGGCGGATCCGAAAAGCTTGCGAGAAGGGCAATTCCACCATCTTCGGTAGCGGCGCCCACCCGGGCATGACCAATATGGTCGGCATGGTGCTCAGCGGATCCTGCGAACGCGTCGACGAGATCCGCATCACCGAGTCGGTGGACTGCTCGACCTATGAGTCGGCGGGTACCCAAACCGCGATGGGCTTCTCGCAGGATCCCGACACTCCCGGCCTGGCCGAAAACGTTCGGCGAGAGAGCGAGGTCTTCGCCGAGTCGGCGGCGATGATGGCAGACGCGATCGGCGCCAAACTCGACCGGATGACCTTCGACGTGCAGTTCACGGCCGCCACCGATGACACCGATCTCGGCTTCATGCAGATCCCGAAGGACACCGTAGGCGGCGTCTACGGCTACCACCGCGGCTGGGTCGGCGACCGCAACGTCGTCAGCGTCGGCTTCAACTGGACCATGGGTGACCATGTCACCCCGCCCAAGCCGCTGGAGCATGGCCACGTCATCCAGGTGTTCGGGCTGCCCAATATGCGCACCGTGCTGCACTGCCTGCCGCCCAAGGACTGGACCGAACCCGGGTTCATGGGCCTCGGCATGATCTACACCGCCCTGCCGGTGACCAACGCCGTGCCGGCGGTCGTTGCCGCCCCGCCAGGCATTGTCACACTGAAGGATCTGCCGCCGGTCACCGGCCGCGCCGTGTGACGGCTCAAATGTGCTGCGCGAGTTTAGGTTTACCCGGACCATCGAGATCGTCCAACGCGGCGCGGCGGCCTGCCATCACCATCAACAAGGCCTCGCCGCTCCCCCGAACCTCACGACCCTTCCCGCAGGCCCAATCCAAGTCGGTGGCGACAAGACGGACACCCCGCGCCCGCCAGGCACCGCGAATGGTCGGTGCGAAGCGCGCGAAATCCAGCGCGGTTCGTAGCCGTTTCGGATCGATTGTGCGCGGGAGGCCGACCGACCGTCGGATGTCCTGCTGATGAATCATGCCGTCGGTGAGCGCGATCCTGCCGCCGAAACCTCCGGTTAGCCCGTGCGGTTCGGTGTTGGCGCGAATCAACGCGATGATCTGCTCCGGCGCCCTGTCGGCGTAATCGGCGACCCCGATCGCGTTGATGCGATCCGTATTGAGCCGACCCTTCAGGAATCGGCTGACTAAACCGGGGGTGCTCAGCTCGTCATAACTGACCGTGTGGATTGCGACCTCGCGGACGCTCCACAATTCACACAACGTCGGACTCTCC
The DNA here is from genome assembly GCA_032161985.1 of Mycobacterium sp. Taxonomy (GTDB): domain Bacteria; phylum Actinomycetota; class Actinomycetes; order Mycobacteriales; family Mycobacteriaceae; genus Mycobacterium. Next base: position 3,938 of record JAVRPX010000151.1, on the reverse strand, counting down.
CACTGCTGCGGCGTCAATCCTTGCAGCAGCGCGGCGAACTCTTCGCGCTCGTCGCGCGCCATCTGCATCGTGGACGTCACGGCCACCTACTCGGCGACCTGCACGGCGACACCGACCGCGCCGCCGCCGACGTGAATTGACAGCACCGGCCCCATATCGGTGACGACGAGCGACTCGATCTGGGGCAATCGCGTCGTCAGTGCCGCGCCGATCTCGTCGGCGGCGTCGTGGTTGTCGACATGGTGTACCGCGATCGCGGCCCGACGCTCCCCAATGACTTCGGCCACCCGCTCGACCAACGCAGCATGCGCCTTGGTGATCGTGCGGATCCGTTGGTCGAGCACCAAACGGCCGTCGACGTCGAGACATAGCAAGGGCTTGAGCGACAGGGCGGTGCCCAGCCACGACGCCCCCTTGCGGATACGGCCGCTGCGCCGCAGGTTGTCCAGCCGGTGCACGACGACGAACACATGCCCGCGCGACTGCGCCGAACGGGCCGCGGCCTCGACGGCATCGAGGTCGGCACCCGAACCCGCAGAACGCGCCGCGGCCAGCGCGACGAAGCCGACACCCATCGCCGCCGAACGCGAGTTGACCACCCGCACCCCTGAGCCGAACTCGCGCGCCGTCTGCACGGCGGAGCTGAACGTGCTGGACAGTGCCGCAGACAGATGCACCGCCACCACGCCGTCACCGTCGCTGTCGCTCAGCGCCTGCTGGTAGGTCTCGGCGAGTTCCGCGGGCGTGGCACCGGCTGTGGTGACCCGGGCACGATCGTGAATGTCGTAGGGCACGTCGTCAACCCCGTCACGCAAATCGGTCCCGTCGACGAGCACATGCAGCGGCACCTGCCGGATATCGAACTGCTTGAGCTCATCTGGCTGCAAGCGACACGACGAATCAGTCACCACTATTACGGCCATAGCTACTGCGAATCCTCTTGCTGCACACCGGCTTCTGCGAGCGCCTTGAGCATCAGATCGGCGACCGCCCGATGGGCTTCGAAGTTCCAGTGGATGCCGTCGGGATTGCCCCGCCCGCTCATGACATGCTCACCGACCGCCGCCTTGAGATCGACCAGCGGGACGTCGTGCTGCTCCGCCCATTCGCCGATCGCCCTGACGGTGCCCGGCCGCCCGTGGTGCGCCTTGCCATACGTCGCGGCGACGTGAACCGAGGGCAGCGACGCGACCATCGGTATTCCCGGCCGGATGAAGTCGATTGCCCCACGGGTCATTTCGAGGTACTCCGCCGAAAGGTGCGGCGGCAGGGCGGCGCGCGATACCGGAGATAGCCGCGGCTGCACCCAGCCGTAGCCGTCGCGCACCCAGCGCCGAAGCCACGCTGGCCGGACGTACCGGATCAATTCGCGTAGCGCGGTGGGTAGCGGCGATGGTAGCGAATCCATGCCGCCGGTCGCGAAGATCACTGCGCCGGCCCGGGGCACGGCCGCCCACGCCCGTGGGTCCTGGGTGGCGGCCCACCAGATGTCTCTGCATGTCCAGCCGATCCGCCCGATCAGCTCGAGGTCCCAACCCAGATGAGTAGCAACGATATTCGGCCAGATGCGAGGGTCGTCGGCGGGCAGCCCGCCCGTCGGCCCGTAGTAGGACAGCGAGTCGCAGAAGATGAGAAGAGTTGGCTTGATCACCGAATCACAGGACATCGTTGGCGACCTGTGCCGAGGCGTTCCACACATCGAGTCGCCAGCGGATACCGTCCAGCGAGGCGCCGGGCTGCGAATGGCCGGACAGCTGCACCCAGCTGGCGTTGCCCATCCCGCCGAGCACCGGCCAGTTGTCGACCGGCAGCGCGAGCAGCGCCGCGGTCAGCGCAGCGATCAGGCCGCCGTGGGCCACCAGGACGACCGGCCGCTCGGGTTCATCAACTCCCCACTCGGTCTGGTCGGCGACGAGCTCAGCCAGCAGCGGCATGCTGCGCGCGGCGACGTCGACCCGGCTTTCGCCACCGTGCGGCGCCCACCTGGCGTTGTCTCGCCAGGCCAGCCGCGCGCCAGGGGCCGCGGCGTCCACTTCGAGATGGGTCATCCCCTGCCAGTCACCCAGGTGCGTTTCGCGCAGCCGGGTGTCGACGAGCACCGGCAGCCCCGACCGCTCACCAAGGGTGACAGCGGTATCCAGCGCGCGCCGCAGATCCGACGACACGATGACGAGAGGTTGCCGCTTCGCCAACACCTCGGCGGCGGCGGCGGCCTGGTCGCGACCCAGGTCGGACAGCTCGGTGTCGAGCTGGCCCTGCATTCGGCTGCCTGCGTTGTACTCGGTCTGCCCATGGCGCAGCATGACCAGTCGGCGCACCCTCATGGCGTGGCGTCCAGATCCACCGGTATGACGGGGCAGTCGCGCCACAACCGGTCCAGTGCATAGAAGTCGCGCTCGTCCTCGTGCTGGATGTGCACCACGATGTCGACGTAGTCCAGCAGCGTCCATCGACCCTCGCGGGCGCCCTCGCGGCGGGCGGGTTTGTATCCCGCGAGGCGCATCCGTTCCTCGACCTCGTCGACGATCGCGTTGACCTGCCGCTCGTTGGACGCCGACGCGATGACGAAGCAGTCGGTGATCACGAGCTGTCCGGACACGTCGATCACGACCACGTCTTCGGCGAGCTTGGCCGCGGCCGCGCGCGCCGCTGCTGTGGCCATCGTGAGGGCTTCATCGGAGGCGGTCATCGGTTACCGTCTTTCGTCGCGCTCGGTTGCGCCGCGTAGAGCCGGCGCTTCGTCACGTACTGCACGACGCCATCGGGCACCAGGTACCAGATCGGCCGGTCCCCCTCGGCACGCTTACGGCAGTCGGTCGACGAGATCGCCAGCGCGGGCACCTCGATGAGGGTGAGCGCGTCGGGCGGCAGCTCCTCGAGCGCCGCCTTGATGTGCTTGCCGTCGAGCTCGTAGCCAGGGCGGCTGACTCCGACGAACCTGGCGATCGAGAACATCTCCTCCCAGTTCTGCCACGACAGGATCGACGCCAGTGCATCTGCGCCGGTGATGAAGTAGAGCTCCGAGTCGGGATTCAGGGCGCGCAGATCGCGCAGCGTGTCCTTGGTATAGGTCGGGCCGCGGCGATCGATGTCCACCCGGCTCACGGAGAACCGTGGGTTGGACGCGGTCGCGATGACGGTCATCAGGTAGCGGTCCTCGGCGGCGGTGACGTAGCGGTGGTGCTTCTGCCAGGGCTGGCCGGTCGGGACGAACACCACTTCGTCGAGCTCGAACTGATCGGCAACCTCGCTGGCCGCAACCAGGTGCCCGTTGTGGATGGGATCGAACGTCCCACCCATCACCCCCAGCCGCCGAGAAGTCACAAACAGCCAGCTTACGGGAGTGGTAGGTGCGGCTCTGACCAGTGCCGAACGTGGGTTACCGTCACGCCTAACGCTGCGAAAGCGTGACGGTATCCCACGTTCGGCAGATCTAGACCGGCAGCAGCTGGTCGATCACCGCGGCCAGCTGCTTGGCCGACCGGCATTCATGCATGGTGATGACTTCTTGGTAGCGCGGCACCGCCGAGTCGCCACTGCCCCACAGGTGCTTGGGCTCGGGATTGAGCCAGTGCGCGTGCCTGCTGGCGTTGACCATGTGGGCCAGCAGGTCGGTTTCCGGGTTGCGGTAGTTGTTGCGCCCGTCGCCGAGGACAAGCAACGAACTGCGTGGCGACAGGATGTTCGGCCACTTCTCCATGAATGAGACGAACGCGTTGCCGTAGTCGGAGTGGCCGTCGCGGGTGTAGACGCCCGCTTCGCGGGTGATCCGCTGCACGGCCACGGCCAGGTCGGAGTCGGGCCCGAACAATTCGGTGACTTCGTCGGTGGTGTCTATAAAAGCAAAGACGCGAACTCGTGAGAACTGCTGGCGCAGCGCGTGCACCAGCAGCAGCGTGAAGTGGCTGAACCCCGCGACCGAGCCGGACACATCGCAC
>JAVRPX010000150.1:0-6884 GCA_032161985.1 Mycobacterium sp. | reverse complement strand
CAGTCCAGTCCTGCGTGCAAGCATACGCCGAAAGCGGCACCGAAGATAGCGGCCGGGAACCCCTCGTCGAGCACTATCGCCACCTACTATCCGCCCAACTCGAGGAACATTCGTTTCATGGTGTCGGCGCCCTGCCGCATCAGCAGCTTGCCGACGGCGGTCGAGCCGGTGAACGAGATCATGTCGACGCGGGGATCGGTGCCCAGCAGTCCGGCGACGTCGTTGGACGGTGTCGGGACGACGTTCACCACACCCGCTGGGATGTCGGTGTGCTCGGCGATCAACCTGCCCAGCCGTGTCGCGTTCCACGGCGTGTTCGGGTCAGGCTTGAGCACGACGGTGTTGCCAGTCGCAAGCGCCGGGCCGAGCTTGTTGAGGATGACCTCGATTGGAAAGTTGGACGGCGTGATGGCTGCGACGACGCCCACCGGCTCTTTGACCACCGTTCGCACGTTGCGGTCGCCGAAGAGACCACCCCCCTCGAGGACACGCTCCCATTCGAAGTCGTCGATCAGCTTGGCCGGGTAGCGCAGCCCATCGGCGAGCGGCCAGTCGAGTTGAGCGGACTCCGTCGTCATCACGGGGCAGCCGACCTCGGCGATCAATTCCTCACGCAGGTCGTCCTTTTCGGCTTCGATCGCCGACTGCAGTTGTTCCAGACACCGCTTGCGTAGCGTGCGGTTCGTCGACCAGTCGGACTCGTCAAACGCCCGGCGCGCCGCGGCGATGGCCCGGTCCATGTCCTCGGTGTCGGCGGCCGCGGTGCATCCCAGCACAAGGCCGGTGGCGGGACTGACGTTGTCGAACTCGGCACCGGCGGTGGCCGCTACAAGTTCGCCATCGATAAGCATGCGCGACTCGGCGCGCTTCGCGGCCCGCTTGCCCAGATCGACACTGGTCTCGGTCCGTTCTTCGACGTTGCTCACCTGCACCTCGTACAATCGGACACTGCGGGACGATCAACTGTAAACATTACAGTAGGATATTTCAACAACGCGGGAGAGGGCTCACTTGATCAAGGTGATGGAGGGTGTTCGGGTCCTCGAAGTTGCGCAGTTCACGTTCGTGCCTGCGGCAGGGGCGATCCTCGCCGACTGGGGCGCAGACGTCATCAAGGTGGAGCACCCGGTGCGCGGCGACACCCAGCGAGGCTTCATCAACATGGGCGGCTTCCAGCTCGACCCGGACCGCCATCCCCTGATCGAGCATCCCAATCGCGGTAAGCGCAGCGTCGGCATCGACGTATCGACGCCTGGCGGCCAGGAGGTCCTCTACGAGATCGCCAAGACCGCTGACGTGTTCCTCACCAATTACATGCCCGCACAGCGTCAGAAGAACAAGTTCGATGTCGAGCACATTCGCGCGGTCAACCCGAACATCATCTACGCACGCGGCAGCGCCTACGGCGACAAGGGCCTGGAGCGTGACGTCGGCGGGTACGACGGCACTGCGTTCTGGACGCGGAGTGGGGTGGGTCATGCGCTGACGCCCGAGGAGCTCGGCGGCGCCTTGTCGCAAGGCATTCCGGCGTTCGGCGACTCGATTGGCGGGATGAACATCGCGGGGGGGATATCTGCCGCGCTGTTCATCGCGAGCGCACACGCGAGGCAGTCGAGATCGACGTATCGCTCCTGAGCACGGCGTGGTGGGCAGGGGGTGCGAGCGTCACCCAGGGCATGGAGACCGGCGAGACAATGCGCTCGGTGATGCCGGGTTCCGTCGGCCCGACCGTGAACCCGTTCATGGGTAACTACCTGACGTCCGACGGCGGCACCATCAATCTCTGTATCGTCAGCCCGACCGGCTACATCCGCGACGCTTTCGAGCATCTGGGGCTTCCGGAGCTGGCCGACGATCCGCGCTTTTCCGATGTGCTCCCGCTCATCGAGAACGCCGCGGCGGCAGTCGAACTCATCACGGAGTCGATCCGCAGCAGGCCCTTCGAGTACTGGCGCCAACACCTGAAGACGATGCGGGGTCAGTGGGCTCCATTCCAGAGCTTCACCGACCTCGCGGACGACGAGCAGGCGATCGCCAACGACATGATCGTCGAAGTCGAGGCGGGCGACGGTGGAAAGCCTTTCAAGGTCGTTCGCGGGCCTATTCAGTTCAACCACGAGCCCCTCGAGACCACCCGAGCGCCGCAGGCATCCGAGCACACCGAGATCGTGCTGATGGAACTCGGCATGGACTGGGATCGGATCGAGGAACTCAAAGACTCGGGCGCCATCGCCTAAGGTCCCACAACCGCGAGCGTGCGTGTCTGTACGCCGACACGCCGCCAAATGCGTACACTTCGCGCACCGTCGCGGTCGCACGAGCGTGCGTGTCTGTACCTCGACATGCCGTCAATCGCGTGCATATCGTGCACGGTCACGCGGCTCGAGCGTGCGCCAAATGGCGCGCTGCATCGGCGTGTCTATGTGCAGACACGCACGCTCGCGGTTGTGGGTGCAAAGTGCGCTCGACTTCGACGGGTACACCAGTCAGCCAGGAATGCCTGCCAGAGCCACGGCCGAAGATCGAATGGCCTGCCCTCACCGTGACCCTTGGGCACCACCAGGAACTCCCGGCAGAACTCCGCGAACTGATCGGACAGCAATCCATTTAGCGCAAAGGGCGATGCGGAAGGGTCAACCGCGCTTGGGTCTGGCCCTCACCTGATCCCCGGATCGGGGTCTCTGACCTGCAACCTTATGGCGATCCTATGGAGGACCTAAAACAGAGCAACAATGAAATCGACTGTGGCCCACCTGCTTTCGCTTGACAGCGGACCGACGAACCCAATATGGTGGACCCATGAGTACCGAGAAGATTGACGAATATTCGGACTTCGTGACGGCCGACGAGATCGAACCCGGCGACGACATCTGGAATCCGTACGCAGAGGACGGCCTGATCGTGAAGGACAAGCTGCCCGCCCAGATCCAGGTCGACGTCAAGGAGAAGGGCTCAACCAGCTCGGCGAAGGACGGCGACTCCGAACCGGGTTTCACCTTCTCCAGCGGCACTGGCAAATATCTTTCGTACGCCGGGGACCAGCAAGTCCGCCGCCGCCCCCGCAACTAATTCCGCACGCGAGGCGGAGGGCTGGTCGCCGACTGAGCCGCTCCCCTAACCTGAACTGGTGCGGTGGATCGTCGACGGCATGAACGTGATCGGGTCTCGCCCGGATGGCTGGTGGCGTGACCGTGGCCGTGCGATGGCCTCGTTGGTCGAGCGGCTCGAGCGATGGGCTGCCGCCGAAGGTGCTGACGTAACGGTGGTATTCGAGCGCCCGCCGTCGCCGCCGATCGAATCCTCCGCGATCAAGGTGGCGCACGCGCCGAAGGCGGCCGCGAACTCAGCCGACGACGAAATCGTCCGACTGGTGCACGCGGATTCCGATCCCGCGCAGATCCGCGTCGCAACCTCGGATCGCGAGCTGTCCGAACGTGTCAAGGCCGCCGGCGCGCACGTCTACCCCGCGGAAAGCCTGCGTAACCTGATCGACCCGCGCTGACCGCGAGGCCCGGTACTCATCTGGATACTGTAAGAGTTACAGTTGCTGCATGACGAACGACGTTGCGATCATCGGCGTGGGCCTGCACCCGTTCGGTCGATTCGAAGGGAAGTCAGCGATGGCGATGGGCGTCGACGCCATCCTTGCCGCCGTCGCCGATGCTGGTGTGGAGTGGAAAGACATCCAGTTCGCCACCGGAGGCAGCTGGACGGTGGCCAACCCCGACGCGATCGTCGGCATGGTCGGCCTGTCGGGTATCCCGTTCACCAACGTGTTCAATGCGTGCGCGACCGCGGCCAGTGCCGCCAAGACGTGCGCCGACGGAATCCGGTTGGGAGACTACGATATCGGCATCGCCATTGGCCTGGACAAGCATCCACGCGGCGCGTTCACCGAGGATCCCGCACTGGTAGGCATGCCGTCGTGGTACGCCGAGAACGGCCAGTACCTCACCACACAGTTTTTCGGGATGAAGGCCAACCGCTATCTCCACGAACACGGCGTCTCTCAGGAGACGCTGGCTAAGGTGGCGGCCAAGAACTTCCGCAACGGCGCACTGAATCCGAACGCGTTCCGGCGCAAGCCGATCCCCGAGGACGAGATTCTCAACTCGACGATGCTGAACTATCCGCTGACCCAGTACTTGTTCTGCGCGCCCGTGGCGGGCGCGGCGGCGGTCGTGATGTGCCGAGCCGATATCGCCCATCGTTACACCGCGAAGCCGGTGTATCTGCGCGCGGTCGAGGTGCGCACCCGCCGCTACGGCGCTTACGAGGTCAACACCACCTTCGCGCCGGTCGACGAAGACGTGGCACCGACGGTGTACGCGGCGAAGGCGGCATTCGAAAAGGCAGGCATCGCACCGGAGGACGTCGACGTCATCCAGCTCCAGGACACCGACGCAGGCGCGGAGATCATCCATATGGCCGAGTGCGGATTCTGTGCCGACGGCGAGCAGGAGAAGCTGCTTGCCGACGGCGCCACCGAAATCCACGGCGCCATGCCGATCAACACCGACGGCGGGCTGATCGCCAACGGCGAGCCAATCGGCGCGTCGGGTCTTCGCCAGATCCACGAGCTGGTGCGTCAGCTCCGCGGGGAGGCAGGCGATCGCCAGGTTCCTGGTGCACCGCGCGTCGGCTTCGCACAGCTCTACGGCGCACCTGGAACTGCTGCTGCGACAATCGTGACGCTGTGACCACCACCTCATGAACCGCGCGAGCGTGCGCGAAATGCTCGCTTTGCGCGGCGTGTCTGGGTACAGACACGCACGCTCGCGGTACTAAGAGGCTTTTTTCTGCGCCGGCGGCCCATAGGCAGGCTTGCCGAGGCCGAGCACGTATTGGGCGATCATGTTGCGGAACACCTCAAGGGTGCCGCCGTAGATGCCGACCAGCGGCGCGAATCGGTACACATACTCCGCGGCGCCGTCGTCGGCCGCGCCGTCGGTTCCGATCGGAAGCGACGACGCCGTACCGAGAAGGTCCATCAGATCCGGGGAGATGTCCCTCATCGTCTGTGCGAGCGCCACGCGCCCGAAGATGGTCTGTGCCGACAGCGAGGCTTCCATCCGAGCGACGCTGCGGCCCAGGCGGTATGCCACCGACGCGTCATCGATCAGCCGATGGCCGTTCGGATCCCTCTCCGCTACTTTGGCTGCCGCCTTGTCGACGGCAGCGGCCATGAATCCGGCCTGATGCATCATGATCGACACGTCCTGTAGGCCGTCCGGAGCGGTGTCCACCGCGCCGTGCTCGACGTTGAGCGGTTCACGCACCACCGTCCAGCCGTCATTCACATCACCAAGCCGGTACTTGTCGTCGACACGGACGTCGCTGTAGTAGACGATGTTCGTGCGGTCACCGTCGACGGTGCGGATGCCTTGGATCTCGATCCCCGGCGAGTCGAGCGGGACCAGAAACATGGTCAGGCTCTTGTGCTTTGGCGCATCGGGGTCGGTATTGGTGATCAAGAAGACGTATTGGCAGTTGTGCGCGCCTGTAGTGAACATCTTTGAGCCGTTGATCACCCAGCTGTCACCGTCGCGCACCGCGCGGGTCTTACAGGTGGCGACATCGGAGCCGCCCTCCGGCTCCGTGTATCCAAGGCAAAGCCGCACATGGCCACTGAACACCCGGGGCATGACTTCGGCCTTCAGCTCGGGTGAGCCGAACTTTTCCACCGACCGCGCGATCATGGCCGTGGTGCCAGACGTCACCCACGGCACATGGGCGCGTCGCTTCTCGAGGTCCCAGACGCGCCGCCGCACGCGGTCGAAGCCGCCGTCGGATTCGGACTTCCAGTCGCGCGCAAGGTAGCCCGCGGCGCCAAGCGCCAAATGCACACCCTCGTCGAAGTTGTCGCCGGTCTCGCGATCACGGCGAAGAACTTCGTCGGTGACATGTGTGCGCAGGAAGTCGCGGGCCTCGTCGCGGAAGGCCTGATCGTCGTCGGACAGCTGAACTCGTGAGAAATCCATTGTCTAGCTCCGTCCTTCGCGCTCGGCGACGATCTCGGCGATGTACTTGGCGCTGGCACCGGGGTCTCCACCGGCCAGCGCCCATCCACGTGCCCGAACCAGGTACGCGGAAGCGGCCGCCTCCGCCGAAACTCCCAGTCCGCCCTGGATATGCACGGCCATCGTCGCGGCCTTCGATGCCTCCTCGGCCATGAACACGAACGCCGAAGGCGCCAGCTCCGGCCGCTCGTCGGGCTCGTTGTCCAAGAACCAGGCTGCGCGGCGAGCGAGGTTGCGGCCGCCCTGCACCGTGATGGCGATATTGGCCAACGGATGCGAGATGCCCTGCAGGGTCGAGATCGGCACGCCCAGCGTGTAGCGGTTCTTGGCGAACTCCGCGGCGATCGTCATCGTCTCCTCGACCAGACCAACCAACGCCGCCGCCGTCAGCACCCGCCACTCGTCCAGCGCGCGTTGGTATTCGGCCAACACGTTCGGCCCGCTGCCCAGTACCGTGCGGCCATCGGCCACCGCCGGGTCGACCCACGCCATCGGCAGCTTGCCGATGTTGTCAACCTTCGCGGGTCGGGTGCCGAACGTCAGTCGCACGACGTCGTCGCCGTCGCGCACGATGATGTGGTCCGCGATCGATCCTGTCGGGATCAGACGAACACCAATCGCGTTGTCGTGTTGGGGATCAATCGCGGCCAGTTGCTTACCGCCGACGACGTCCGCGTCGACCGTTCCAAGCCGCGCAAGTAGTCGAGCGGCGACAACGTGGTCGATCCACGGCACAGGCGCCAGCGAGCGGCCGATCTCCTCGGCCACCAAGGTCAGGTCGACCAGCGTCGCCCCGTCTCCCCCGGCGGACTCAGGCAGCGCCATCGTCGTCGCACCCATCGCGCACAGCCGCTCCCACAGGCT
>JAVRPX010000149.1:0-4063 GCA_032161985.1 Mycobacterium sp. | reverse complement strand
CACAACAAGGGCGAGCACATCCGCGTCTTTCCGCTGTCGAACTGGACCGAATTCGACATCTGGTCTTACATCGGCGCAGAGAAGATCAAGTTGCCGTCGATCTACTACGCGCACAACCGCAAGGTGTTTCTGCGCGACGGAATGTTTCTGGCGGTCCACAAGTTCCTTCAGCCGCGCAAGGACGAAGAGGTCGTCGAGAAGACCGTGCGGTTCCGCACCGTCGGCGACGTCACCTGCACCGGCTGTGTCGAGTCCCTTGCGGGCACGGTGTCCGAGGTGATCGCCGAGACCGCGGTGTCACGGCTGACCGAACGCGGTGCCACACGCGCCGACGACCGCATCTCCGAGGCCGGCATGGAAGATCGCAAACGAGAGGGCTACTTCTGATGGCAACGTTGCTGCGCATCGCCACCGCGGGCTCGGTGGACGACGGCAAGTCGACGCTGATCGGGCGGCTGCTGTTCGACTCCAAGGCCGTCATGGAAGACCAGCTCGCGTCCGTCGAGCGCACCTCCAAGGAACGCGGGCACGACTACACCGACCTGGCTCTGGTGACAGATGGTCTGCGCGCAGAGCGCGAACAAGGCATCACCATCGACGTCGCATACCGCTATTTCGCCACGCCCAAGCGCAAATTCATCATCGCGGACACGCCGGGCCACATTCAGTACACCAGGAACATGGTCACCGGCACCTCGACCGCGCAGCTGGCGATCGTGTTGGTCGACGCCCGCCACGGTCTGCTGGAGCAGTCCCGCAGGCACGCGTTCCTGGCGTCGCTGCTTGGCATCCGGCACATCGTGCTGGCGGTCAACAAGATGGACCTCATCGGCTGGGATCGTGAGCAGTTCGAGAAGATTCGCGACGACTTCCACGATTTCGCGGCCCGGCTCGATTTTCACGACGTGACGACAATCCCGCTGTCGGCACTGCTCGGCGACAACGTGGTCACGAAGTCGGACAAGACCCCGTGGTACGACGGTCCGGCACTGCTGTCGCATCTGGAAGATGTCTACATCGCGGGCGACCGCAACCTCGTCGACGTTCGGTTCCCCGTTCAGTACGTGATCCGGCCGCAGTCCCACGATCACCACGACCACCGCAGTTACGCAGGCACCGTTGCCAGTGGCGTCATGCGGGTTGGTGACGAGGTTGTCGTGCTGCCTGCCGGAAAGTCTTCCAGCATCACCACGATCGAGGGCCCGAGCGGACCGATTGACGAGGCGTTCCCGCCCATGGCGGTTTCGATCAGCCTGGCCGACGACATCGACATCTCGCGTGGCGACACGATCGCCCGACCCAACAATCAGCCGCGCGCGACACAGGACTTCGACGCCACCGTGTGCTGGATGGCCGACGGAACGTCGCTGGAGCCGGGGCGGGACTACCTGATCAAACACACCACGCGCACGACGCGGGTGAAAGTGACCGGGCTGGACTACCGGCTCGACGTCAACACGTTGCATCGCGACAAGTCGGCCACCGCGCTCAAACTCAATGAGCTGGGCCGTGTCTCGCTACGCACCCAGGTGCCGCTGTTGCTCGACGAGTACAGCCGCAACTCGGTCACCGGCTCGTTCATCCTCATCGACCCGGCCACCAACGGCACCGTCGCGGCGGGCATGATCCTGCCGTTCGTCTCGGCGCGTACCTCCAGTCCCAACACCGTGCGCCACGAGTCGCTGTGCAAGACCGAGGACCGGCTGTCGAAGGGCCGGACCGTGTGGTTCACCGGGCTGTCCGGATCGGGCAAGTCGTCGGTGGCGATGCTCGTCGAGCAGAAGCTACTCGAAAAAGGTTGTCCCGCCTATGTTCTGGACGGAGACAACTTGCGGCACGGGCTGAACGCCGATCTGGGGTTCTCCATGGCAGATCGCGCCGAGAACCAGCGCAGGCTGGCTCATATCGCCGCCATCCTCGCTGACTCGGGCCAAGTAGTACTGGTTCCCGCGATCAGCCCGCTCGAGGAGCACCGTGCGCTGGCGCGGCGGCTGACCACCGAAGCCGGCCTCGACTTCTTCGAGGTGTTCTGCGACACCCCGCTCGAGGACTGCGAGAGCCGCGACCCGAAGGGGCTGTACGCCAAGGCGCGAGCCGGTGAGATCACTCACTTCACGGGGATCGACAGCCCGTATCAGCGGCCGAAGAACCCGGATCTGCGGCTCACGCCCGACCGCACGCCGGATGAGCTGGCGGACAGGGTGCTCGAGCTGCTGGAATCCAGGCGATGAGTGACCATGACGTCGCTGCCCAGTTGGCGACGTCAGCAGGCGAGCTGTTGCTAAAGGTGCGCGCCGAGCTCGCGGACGCCAGCGCGGCTGAGCGGAAAGCCGCGGGGGACAAGCGATCCCATGAATTTCTGATGGAGGCGCTGGCCGCCGAGCGACCCGCCGACGCGGTGCTGTCCGAGGAGGGCGCCGACAACCCCGTGCGGCTCACCGCCCAGCGGGTCTGGATCGTCGACCCCCTCGACGGCACACGGGAATTCTCCGAACTGGGCCGTGAAGACTGGGCCGTACACGTCGCGCTGTGGCAATCCGGCGAGCTCGTCGCGGGCGCGGTCGCCCTTCCGGCGCAGGGCATTACGCTCGCCACGCCGACCGTTTCACCGCCACCCGCCACGGCGGGCAAGCCGCGCATCGTGGTGTCGCGTAGCCGCCCGCCCGCGGTCGCCGTGGACGTGTGTGTCGCGTTGGACGGCGTGCTGGTCGAATTGGGTTCGGCCGGAGCCAAAGTCGCGTCTGTGATCCAGGGACTATCCGACATCTACGTGCACGCGGGCGGCCAGTACGAATGGGACTCGGCCGCACCCGTCGCGGTGGCCCGCGCGGCCGGGCTGCACACGTCGCGCATCGACGGTTCGCCGCTTATCTACAACCGGCGTGACCCTTTGCTGCCCGATCTGGTGGTATGCCGTCCCGAGTTCGCAGGCGCGGTGCTCGCCGTCACTGCATGACGTCGCCCAGTACGCTCGGGCGCGTGAGCAACCCGACTCTGCGCGTCCTCGCTGATCTGCCCCAGCAGCCGGTCAGCCTGTCCGAATCGACCCTTATCCTGATCGACTGCCAGAACACGTACACGCGCGGGCTGATGGAACTCGAGGGCGTGCAACAAGCGCTCGACGAGGCAGCCGTGTTGCTCGACCGGGCGCGCTCTGCTGGCATCCCGATCATTCACATCCAGCATGACGACGGACTCGGCTCGCTGTACGACATCGAGGGCGAGAGCGGCGCGATCGTGTCGCGGGTAGCCCCGCAGAACGGCGAGCCGGTGGTGGTCAAGAACTATCCGAACTCATTCGTGCAGACGGATCTCGACGAAGTGTTGAAGACCGCGAAGGCCTCGAACCTCGTGCTCGCCGGCTTCATGACACACATGTGCGTGAACTCCACGGCGCGTGGTGCGTTCAATCTCGGCTATTCGCCGACGGTCGTCGCCGCAGCGACGGCGACCCGCGCACTGCCCGGATTGGGTGACGCCACGGTGTCCGCAGAGGCGATGCAGGCCGCCAGCCTCGCCGCGATGGCCGACCTGTTTGCCGTGGTGGTGCCGGGCGGGGGGGACATCCCCGACTAACCTTGGCGACCATGCGAATGTCGGCCAAGGCGGAGTATGCCGTCCGGGCCATGGTGCAGCTGGCCACCGTCGACGACGGTGTCCTCGTCACGACCGACGACCTGGCGAAGGCCCAGGGCATCCCGCCGCAGTTCCTCGTCGACATCCTGACCGCTCTGCGCAACGACCGTCTGGTGCGCAGCCACCGGGGCCGCGACGGCGGTTATGCGCTGGCCCGCCCCGCCGCAGAGATCAGCATCGCCGACGTCCTGCGCTGCATCGACGGCCCGCTGGCAAGTGTGCGCGATATCGGGCTCGGCGATCTTCCCTACTCGGGTCCGACCGCGGCACTGACCGACGTGTGGCGTGCGCTGCGGGCCAGCATGCGTTCGGTGCTCGAACAGACGAACCTCGCCGAGGTCGCCGCTGGGGCGCTGCCCGAGCACGTCGCCAAGATGGCCGACGACTACATCGGCCAGGAAGAGCAGCGCGGGCACTCCGACTAGCG
>JAVRPX010000148.1:0-2848 GCA_032161985.1 Mycobacterium sp. | reverse complement strand
GTGGTCAACGACATCGCAGGCGCACTCGACAAATCCGACGTCATCGACGAGATCACGGCCGCCGGTTCCAAGGCCGTCGCCGTTGCGGGCGACATCAGCCAGCGGTCCACCGCCGACGAGCTGGTGGAAACTGCTGACGGCCTCGGAGGATTGAGCATCGTCGTCAACAACGCCGGGATCACCCGCGACCGCATGTTGTTCAACATGACCGACGAGGACTGGGACACCGTGATCGAGGTCCACCTGCGCGGCCACTTCCTGTTGACCCGCAACGCCGCCACTTATTGGCGGGCGAAGGCCAAAGAAAGTGGAGCCGCGGGTCAGATTTACGGCCGCATCATCAACACCTCCTCGGAGGCGGGCCTGGTCGGGCCACCGGGCCAGGCCAATTACGGCGCGGCCAAATCCGGGATCACCGCGCTGACGCTGTCCGCTGCACGGGTGCTCGAGCGCTACGGGGTGCGGGCCAACGCCATCGCCCCCCGGGCCCGCACGGCGATGACGGCCGACGTCTTCGGGGAATCGCCCGAGCTGACCGAAGGGCAGATCGACCCGCTGTCGCCCGAGCACGTCGTGAACCTGGTCCGGTTCCTCGCCTCTCCCGCGTCGGAAGGCGTCAACGGACAGCTGTTCATCGTTTATGGTCCGACGGTGACCCTCGTTGCAGCGCCGACGGCCGAGCATCGGTTCAGTGCGGAATCCGAAGCGTGGGACCCGTCGGAGCTGTCGGAAACTCTGCAGAATTACTTTGCTGACCGTGATCCCGAACGGAATTTCTCGGCGACTGCCCTCATGGGCCAGGGAGAATGACGTTCTTGTCTGTCAAAGTTCTGTGAGTGCTAGAACACGTTATAGAATGATCTGGGTCACACTGGCTTTGACCTGCGCAAAGGTTGCAGTTTCGAGTAGTTTTGCCGTTCTTTGACACTGCGAACTTGTTCTAGTTAGTATGATCCGGCTCACTAAGAGCACCGCTTAAACCTGGGGTGAGAGAACCGCCGCGGCGAACAGTCTCGAACTCTTCGCCAAGGCGTATCAGAACCACCGCCGCTGCGAGAAACGGAGCCGAGGTTGAGGGAGCAGCTCGCCGTTCCGGCTCGGGCCGTCGGCGGGTTCATGGAAATGTCCCTCGACACTTTCGTCAAGACCTTCCGGCGCCCCTTTCAGTTCAAGGAATTCCTGGATCAGACCTGGATGATCGCCAGGGTTTCGATCCTCCCGACATTGCTGATCGCGATTCCGTTCACGGTGCTGGTCTCCTTCACCCTCAACATCCTGCTGCGCGAGATCGGCGCCGCGGACCTGTCCGGCTCCGGTACCGCGTTCGGCACCGTGACTCAGCTGGGTCCGGTCTCGACCGTGCTCGTCGTCGCCGGAGCGGGGGCGACTGCGATCTGCGCCGACCTAGGTGCTCGCACCATCCGTGAGGAAATCGACGCGATGCGGGTGCTCGGCATCGATCCCGTTCAACGGCTCGTGGTGCCGCGCGTTCTGGCGTCGACGTTCGTGGCGCTGCTGCTCAACGGTCTGGTGATCGCGATTGGCCTGAGTGGCGGCTACGTATTCTCCGTGCTCCTGCAGGGTGTAAACCCAGGGGCGTTCATCAATGGCCTGACCATCCTGACCGGGTTGGGCGAGCTGGTGGTTTCAGGAGTCAAGGCCCTACTGTTCGGTGTCATGGCGGGGCTCGTCGGCTGCTACCGCGGGCTCACCGTCAAGGGCGGACCCAAGGGTGTCGGAGAAGCCGTCAATGAGACCGTCGTGTATGCCTTCATCTGCCTGTTCGTGATCAATGTGATCATGACGGCCATCGGCGTCCGGGTGCTGGGCTGATGAGCGCTCGCGCGAAGAAGAGACGGCGGCGATGAGCCAGCTGGGGTCCTACGACATCACGCTGCGGATCCGGCGGGCGTTCCGATGGCTGCCCCGCGCCATCGACACCTTCGGCGAGCAGGCGTTGTTCTACGGCGAGTCGGTCCGATACATGCCCCTCGCGCTGCGGCGCTACGGCAAGGAGACAGTCCGGCTGATCGCGGAGATGACGCTCGGCACCGGCGCGCTGTTGCTCATCGGCGGCACCGTCGGTGTCGCGGCATTTATGACGCTGGCGTCCGGCGGCGTGATCGCCGTGCAGGGCTACTCGTCCCTCGGCGACATTGGCATCGAGGCGCTCACCGGGTTTCTGTCGGCGTTCCTCAACGTACGAATCGTCGCCCCGATCATCGCGGGCATCGCGCTCGCGGCCACCAGCGGCGCGGGCGCCACCGCGCAGCTGGGCGCGATGCGCATCGCCGAAGAGATCGATGCCACCGAGGCGATGGCCATACATTCGGTGTCCTACCTGGTGTCGACGCGCATCATCGCCGGGCTGGTCGCGATCATCCCGCTGTACTCGCTGGCTACGCTTGCCGCGTTCTTTTCCGCCCGGACTATCACCGTCTATGTCAACGGCCAGTCGGGGGGTCTCTACGACCATTACTTCAATACCTTCCTCAATCCCACTGATTTGCTGTGGTCGTTCCTGCAGGCCATCGTGATGGCGATCGCGGTGATGCTGATTCATACGTATTACGGCTACAACGCGTCCGGTGGCCCTGTCGGCGTCGGCGTCGCGGTGGGTCAGGCGGTGCGTGCCTCGCTTATTACTGTCGTCGTCATCACTTTGTTCATCGCCCTCGCCGTATACGGCGCGTCCGGTAACTTCAACCTGTCGGGGTAGAGGGGAAACGTCGTGTCGAGGACTACCGCGATCAGGATCGCCGCCGCAGTTTTGGCGGCGATCCTCGTGGCGTTCTCGGTATTCACCTATTTGGCGTACAGCGCCGCGTTCACCCCGACCGACACCGTG
>JAVRPX010000147.1:0-7618 GCA_032161985.1 Mycobacterium sp. | reverse complement strand
GAGGGCGCCGACGAGCTGTTCGGCGGATACACGATCTACCGAGAACCATTGTCGCTGCGGCCTTTCGACTATCTCCCTCGCCCGGTCCGGCGATCGCTGGGCAAGGCCGCCAAACCTCTGCCCGATGGCATGCGTGGCAAGAGCCTGCTGCACCGCGGCTCGCTCACGCTCGAAGAGCGGTACTACGGCAACGCGCGCAGCTTCTCCGACGCGCAGCTGCGGGCGGTGCTTCCCGGCTTCCGTGAGGAGTGGACCCACACCGACGTGACCGCGCCGGTATATGCCACGTCCGGCGGCTGGGACCCGGTGGCGCGGATGCAACACATCGACCTGTTCACCTGGCTGCGCGGTGACATTCTGGTCAAGGCCGACAAGATGACGATGGCCAATTCGCTCGAACTGCGGGTGCCGTTTCTGGATCCCGAGGTGTTCGCGGTGGCGTCACGGCTGCCTGCCGATCAGAAGATCACCAGGGCCACCACGAAATTCGCGCTGCGCAAGGCCCTTGAACCCATCGTTCCCGCCCATGTGCTCAACCGCCCGAAGCTGGGCTTTCCAGTGCCGATCCGGCACTGGCTGCGGGCGGGCGAGTTATTGGACTGGGCCAACGCCACCATCAATGCGTCACAGGCAGGCGAGCTGGTCGACATCGCTGCGGTCCGGACCATGCTCGACGAACACCGCAGCGGCGCAAGCGATCACAGCCGTCGGCTGTGGACGGTGCTGATCTTCATGCTGTGGCACGCGATCTTCGTCGAACACAGTGTGACCCCACAGATCAGCGAGCCCACTTACCCCGTGCAGATCTAGGCGAGCGCCGAGGCGATCTCGGTACCCGCGTCCGCCCCGTATGCGTCGGACAGCCGCTTGACGGCGTCATCCCTGTCCCAGCTCCACTCCTGCGGACCAGGCGCCTCGAGCACGAGCGTCGCGACCATCGAGGCCAGCTGCGCTGACCGTTCCAAGCTGAGCCCGGCGCTGCGGCCGGTGAGGAAGCCGGCCCGGAACGCGTCGCCGATGCCGGTGGGATCGTCCTTGTGGGTCTCGGGCACGACGTCGACGTGGACGAATGTGCCGTCGCGGCCGACGATGTCGACGCCCTTCTCCCCCAGCGTGGTCACCCGCAGCTGGATCTGGCTCATCACCTGCGCCTCAGACCAGCCGGACTTCTGCAGCAGCAGGTCCCATTCGTAGTCGTTGGTGAACAGGTAGGTGGCTCCGTCGATCAGCTTGCGGATCTCTTCACCGGACAGGCGGGCCAACTGCTGGCTCGGATCGGCGGCGAACGCGAGACCCAGCTTGCGACACTCCTCGGTATGCAGGAACATCGCGTCAGGGTCGTTGGCCCCGACGATAACGAGATCGGTTGTGCCCGCTCGTGATACGACGTCCGCGAGCTTGATGTTGCGGGACTCCGACATGGCCCCCGGATAGAACGAGGCGATCTGCGCCATGTTCTCGTCGGTCGTGCAGACGAATCGTGCCGTGTACGCCGAGTCGGAGATCAGGACGCTGTCGCAGTCCACGCCGTGCGACGTGAGCCACTGCCGGTAGTCGTCGAAGTCCTTGCCCGCGGCGCCGACGAGTGCCACGTCACCGCCCAGCACGCCGATTGCGAATGCCATGTTGCCTGCCACGCCGCCGCGGTGCACCACCAGATCGTCGACCAGGAAGCTCAACGACACCTTCTGCAGGTGATCGGCCAGGAGTTGCTCCGAGAACAGACCTGGAAACCGCATGAGATGGTCGGTCGCAATCGATCCGGTCACCGCAATGGTCACGAAACGTCACCCTTCATTTATTAAGCCGTCTAGATAATCTTACCCAGCGGATACGCGGCCAGCAGTGCGCTAACCTGCCTACAAGTGCCCGCCCGGTCACTGTAGACAGGCGAATTCATCGTCACACTTCGGGGGAGCAAATATATGACGGGTCCGTACCCGCCTGAATACGGCGCTGGACCGGTCGGCCCGCAAATATATGCGGCGCAGCCCTATCCGGACAATGTGCCGTCGCCCTATCCATCAATGCTGCCGCCGCCGCTGCCATATCCGAAACGGCGGTGGTGGCGGCCCGTCGCCGCGGTGGTATTGGTTCTCGCCGTGGCCGCAGCATTAGTCACCGCAATTGTTTTCGCGGCGCGCGACGATGCATCGACTCACAGCGCGCTGACCGACGCGTCGGCCAAGGCCGCCATTCAGGAGTATCTGGACGCGCTGTCGAAGGGTGACGATCAAACCGTGGCGCGTCACACCCTGTGCGGGCTGTTCGACTCGGTCAAGGAGCACCGTTCCGACCTCGCGCTGGCCGCGCTGAGCAGCGATGCGTTCCGCAGGCAGTACAGCCGCGTCGAAGTGACGTCGATCGACAAGATGGTGCTGTGGTCGCCGAATCAGGCGCAGGTGCTTTTCACGATGCGGGTCGCTCCTGCGAGGGGGTCGACGCGTGACCAGACGCCGAAAAACGAGGAACAGGCCATCGCTCAGTTGCTGTCCCAGGACAACGAAATCCTGGTGTGCTCGTACTTGCCGAGGACGGCCGGTCAGTACTGAATCAGTTGAACGAGTCGCCGCAGGCGCAGGATCCGGAGGCGTTCGGGTTGTCGATGGTGAAGCCCTGCTTCTCGATGGTGTCGACGAAATCGATCGTGGCGCCCTGGATGTACGGGGCGCTCATGCGGTCGACGGTCAGCTTCACCCCGCCGAACTCCGAAATCAGGTCGCCGTCCAGCGACCGGTCGTCGAAGAAGAGGTTGTAGCGCAGGCCGGCGCACCCGCCCGGTTGGACGGCGATGCGCAGCGCCAGGTCGTCACGACCCTCCTGATCCAGCAGCGCCTTCGCCTTGGCGGCCGCGGCGTCAGTCAGGATTGCGCCATGGGTGGCCGTGGTGGTCGCCGACTCGTCCTGAACAGTCATTACTTCTCCCCTGTGCATGTTCGTGGGTAGACCGTTGGGTCCACTTCATCAACGGTACCTTGTTCCGGCCCTATTCCCGACTTATCACCAGGTCGCCGCCGTCACCTGGGCCAACCCTTCCAGCTGGTTTGCGGCATCCTCGATGGCCAGCGCAACGGAGCCGGCGTGGTCGGTGATGGAGAACGCCGCCGCGATGCCCGCCTCCCGCAGCGTGTCTTCGTCCAGAGTGACCTGGCCGGCAAGGACCAATACCGGTATCCGTCGTGACCGTGCGCCTGCGGCGAGCGCGCTGACCACTTTGCCGTGCAATGACTGGTCGTCGAACCGGCCCTCGCCGGTGATGACGAGTTGGGCGGCGGCGACGTCGTCGGCAAGCCGGGTGTGTTCGGCGATGATCGCGGCACCGGATTCTCGGCGGCCGCCCAGCGCCAGCAGCCCCGCGCCGATGCCACCCGCGGCGCCTGCACCCGGTTCGTCGCTGACCGCCCGGCCTGCCGCCGCGTTCAATTCCATCGCCCAGTCGCTCAGCCGCCGTTCCAGGATGTGCACGGTATCGGCGTCGGCCCCCTTCTGCGGGCCGAACACGGTCGCTGCGCCCATCGGTCCGAGTAGCGGATGCTCGACGTCGGTGGCGGCGATGAGCTCGACATCCGCCAGCATCTCGCCGGCCGCGGCCAGCCCACCCAACTCGTCGACCATGCCTCTGCCGCCGTCGGTGCAGGCGCTGCCACCGAGCCCGACCACGATCCGGCCAGCGCCCGCCCGCACCGCGGCGGCGATCAGCTGTCCCACTCCCCTGCTGTGCGCGGCCAGCGCGGTCTGCACGGTCGGCGGGCCGCCCAGCAACGCCAGCCCGCAGGCCTGCGCGCACTCGATGTAGGCGGTCCTGGGCGCCGCCGGGTCGAGCACCCACTCCGCGGAGACCTCTTCGGTCAGCGGGCCGCTCACGCGGAGGGTGTGCACCTCACCGAGCCTGCCTGCCAGCACACCGACGAAGCCTGGTCCACCGTCGGACTGCGGGGCGAGCATCAACTCGTCGTCGGGCCTGCCGCGCCGCCAGCCGTCCGCAATCGCCTTGGCGGCTTCGACCGCGGTAAGGCTGTCGCCGTAACAGTCGGGGGCGATCAACACCTGCACCACGGCAGACTAATCTGGCAGGCGTGAAGCTGCTCGGCCGCAAGAAAGACACCCAAGACGTCGATTCGGCGGCGTCCGAAGAGGACGCGCAGGCCGGCCAGGAGCGCACGGGCACCACCGCCCCCAAGGGCAAGCCGACCCCGAAACGCAGCCAGGCCGCCCGCAAGCGCGGTCCTGTCGCACCCGCCCCGATGACCGCCGCCGAAGCGCGTCGGCGTCGCAAGGAGATCGGCGGGCCGAAGCTGACCCGTGAGGAACGCAAGTCCGAGCGCCTCACCCGCCGTGCCGACATGTCCGACCGCCGGGAAAAGATGATGGCAGGCGAGGACGCCTACCTGATGCCACGCGACAAGGGCCCGGTGCGTCGCTTCGTGCGTGACGTCGTTGACTCGCGCCGAAACGTGCTCGGGCTGTTCATGCCCGCGGCGCTTGGCCTGATCTTCGTCATGCTGGCAGTGCCCTCGCTCACCGTGCAGCGGCTGCTCTCACCCGCCATGCTGGTCCTGGTGCTGATCATGGTGATCGACGGCTTCATCGTGGGCCGCAAGGTGAACCGGCTGGTGGACAAGAAGTTCCCGGACAACATCGAAAGTGGTTGGAAACTCGGCTTTTACGCGGCCAGCCGCGCCTCACAGCTGCGCCGGATGCGCGCGCCCCGGCCGCAGGTCAATCGCGGCGATAAGGTCGCCTGATCACCTGTGCGCACGCTGGTCCTCGGGGGTATCAGGTCGGGCAAGTCACAGTGGGCGGAAAAGGCGATCGCCGAATCGACCGTCGCCGGACAGCCCGTACGGTATCTGGCCACCGGTGCGGCGCCCGACGGTGACGCCGAATGGTCGGCGCGGATTGCCGCTCATCGAACACGCCGCCCATCGCACTGGACGACGGTCGAAACAGTAGACGTGCCAACGCAATTGCGATCCGAGGTCGCGATCGCGACGCTGGTCGACGACATCGGCGGTTGGCTGACCGCGGTGATGGACCGCCGTTGCGCGTGGGCCACAGGGTCGCCGGGATCGGTCGCCGCCGACGTGGACGACCTGATCGATGCGGTCGGCGCGTTCGGGTCGCCGCTGGCCCTCGTCAGCCCGGAGGTGGGCCTGACGGTGGTGCCGCAGACCGTGTCCGGCCGTCGATTCGCCGACGAGCTGGGAGGCCTCAACCAACGGCTGGCCGGGCTGTGCGACCGGGTGGTGCTGGTGGTCGCTGGGCAGCCACTGACCGTGAAGGAGCCCAGCCGCGCGGAGTCGCGGCGGTGACGGACTTCGAATCGATCACCCCGCCCGATCCCGAAGTGGCCGCCGCAGCGCGGGCCCGTCAGGACGGGTTGACCAAGCCGCCCGGCTCGCTGGGCCGGCTCGAGGACCTGTCGGTCTGGGTGGCGTCATGCCAGGGGGTGTGCCCGCCGCGGCAGTTTCAGCGTTCCCGCGTGGTGGTGTTCGCCGGTGACCACGGCGTCACCGCCGCGGGAGTGTCCGCGTATCCGGCGGAGGTCACCGCACAGATGGTCGCCAACTTCGACGCGGGCGGCGCGGCGATCAACGTGCTCGCCGAGGCGGCGGGGGCAAGCGTGCGGGTGGTCGACATCGCGGTGGATGCCGCGGAGCCGCTGTCTCCGTCGATCGGCGCCCACAAGGTGCGGCGCGGCAGCGGCAACATTGCCGTCGAAGACGCGCTGAGCGCCGACGAGGCGGCCGCGGCGATCCAGGCAGGCCGCCGGATCGCAGACGAGGAAGTCGATTCCGGCGCTGACCTGTTGATCGCAGGGGATATGGGAATCGGAAATACCACCCCCGCAACCACTTTGATCGCGGCCCTGACCGGCTCCGAACCGGTTGCCGTCGTCGGCAGGGGTACCGGAATCGACGACGCAGGCTGGGCGCGCAAGACCGCCGCGATCCGCGATGCGCTGTACCGGGCCCGCGCGTTATCCGCGGACCCTGTTGGGCTGCTGCGGGTTTGCGGCGGAGCGGACTTGGCCGCGATGGCGGGGTTCTGCGCTCAAGCCGCAGTGCGGCGGACGCCGGTGCTGCTCGACGGCGTGGTGGTGACCGCCGCAGCGCTGGTGGCCGACAGACTCGCGCCAGGTGCCCGGCAGTGGTGGCAGGCGGGACACCGGTCCACCGAACCGGCCCATACGCTTGCGCTGCAGCAGCTCGAACTGGAACCGATCATCGACATGCGGATGCGGCTCGGGGAGGGCACCGGCGCCGCGGCCGCGTTGCCCATCGTGCGCGCCGCCGTCGCCGCGCTGGCGTCGATGGCCACGTTCGACGAGGCAGGCGTCACCGCGTGATCCGCTCGGTCGCAGGCGCATTCGCGTTCGCGACCGTCCTTCCGGTACGTGCCTCGGCCGGGGTGGGCCGCGGCATCATCACCGCATTGCCTGTCGTTGGCGTCGCGCTCGGGGCACTCGCGGGCGCGGTGGTGTGGGCGTCGTCGTGGGCGTTCGGCGCGAGCAGTCCGCTTGGCGGTGTGCTCGCGGTTGCGGTCCTGCTGGTCGCGACCCGCGGCCTGCATATCGACGGGCTTTCCGACACGGCCGACGCGCTGGGCTGCTACGGGCCGCAGGAGCGGGCGCTGCAGGTGATGCGCGACGGTTCGGCAGGCCCGTTCGGCGTGGCCGCGGTGGTGGTGGCGATCCTGCTGCAGGCGCTGGCATTCGCGGAACTGGGCGTCGTCGCGGTGATCGTCGCAGTGGCGGCGGGTCGGGTGGCAGCGGTGGCGGCGTGTAGGCGCTCGGTGCCCGCCGCGCAGGGCAGCTCGCTGGGTGCGCGGGCCGCGGGCACCCAACCCGCCGCGGTGGTGGTGATGTGGGTCATCGCGGTTGCGGCGCTGGCAGTGCTGGCCGATCCGCGACCCTGGGAGGGCCCGCTGGCGGTTCTCGTCGCGCTGGCGTGCGCGGTGGTGCTGGTCGCGCACTGCGTCCGGCGGTTCGGCGGGATCACCGGCGACGTGCTGGGTGCGGCGATAGAAGTCGCGACAACGGTAGCTGCCGTCACGCTGGCGATCCGCTAGCTGGGCACCAAGGATTTACCAAGAATCCGCAAAGGGGCTGCTCGGAGTCTTCTCGTAACCCGCAAGGGGGACCACCACAACGAGAGGATCCGCGATGCCCACCCTTCGCCACTTCACCGCCTTCGTCGGCGCTGCCGCCGTCGCGTCCACCCTGGGACTCGCCGCGCTCGCGTCGGCAGGCGTCGCCTCGGCCAGTTCCGCCGACGACACCTTCGTCAGCGTTCTGCGCGACGAGGGCATCGTGGCGCCATCCGCGAGGGAGGCGATCAGCACCGGCCACGCGGTCTGCGCCGTCTTCGACGAGGGCCTGTCGCTCATCGACGCTGTCAGCGCCGTCTCCGACACCACCGGCCTGGGGATGGAGGATGCCGCCTTCTTCGTCGGCGCGTCCGTCGCTACCTACTGCCCCGAGCATGAGGAGCTGATCGGCGCCTAACACCCGCACGCTGATGGCCCGCTACGACAGGCGGGCCATCCAGCCGTGAGTGTCGGCGAACGTGCCGCGCTGGATGCCGGTAAGGGTGTCGCGCAGGGCCATCGTGATCTC